>NZ_BAAGUZ010000019.1:0-179506 GCF_054781135.1 Paralcaligenes ginsengisoli | reverse complement strand
CAGGCTGCGGCCGCGGCGGACTCAAGCTCGCCCACCCCGCCTGGGCCGCCACCCCCGCTTGCGTTGAGGGTTTTTGGGCGATTGCAGGGGGCTTTTGCATGTTTGTGGGCCGGTGCGACTATGGGGGATCGTGCGGAGGCTTTGCATGCTGTGGTTCCTTGATGTCGGGGGCGCTCTATATATGTTGTGCCGATGTGGATCTGGGCGGTTTCTCGTGATGGCGGTGTGGATATTTTGCGTGAAGGCGCGAGGTCGGGCTATGCTTCATGGGCCAGCGGGCAAATATTATTTTCTGCCGGGAGACCGATATGTCGATATCAGGACAATCTTTATTGCTGGCCGATCGGGTCGATGGGGTGGTGACGCTGACGCTGAATCGGCCGGATCAATATAACGCTTTGTCCGAAGAGCTGTTGGGTGAATTGCAGCGCAATCTGGATGCGATCGCGGACGACGATGAGCTGCGCTGTGTGGTCCTGGCGGCGGCGGGCAGGGCGTTTTGCGCCGGCCATGATTTGAAGCAGATGCGCTCCCGGCCCGATCAGGCGTATTACGAGGAGTTGTTTGCGCGCTGCGGGCGTGTGATGCAAAGCCTGGTGGCGCTGCCGGTGCCGGTTATCGCCAAGGTGCAGGGCACGGCTACCGCGGCGGGTTGTCAGTTGGTCGCCAGTTGCGATCTGGCGGTGGCGGCCGATACGGCCAAGTTTGCTGTGTCGGGTATTAATGTCGGGCTGTTTTGTTCGACGCCGGCGGTGGCTTTGTCGCGCAATGTGCCTATCAAGAAGGCCTTCGAAATGCTGGTGACGGGCCGTTTCATAAGCAGTTCCGAAGCCGTTGACAATGGCCTGATCAACAAGGCGGTGGCGCCCGAACAGCTTGATGTGACCGTGGCCGCGCTGGTGCAGACCATTTGTTCGAAAAGTCCGGTGGCGGTGCGCACCGGCAAAGCCATGTACCGCCGGCAGCATGGCATGAGCCTGGGGGATGCCTACGAATATGCCGGCAAGATCATGGCGCAGAATATGATGGCCGATGATGCCGGCGAAGGTATCGATGCCTTCATGCAGAAGCGGCCGCCCGTGTGGAAAGGGTGTTGAACTCTGTTGTAGGGGGCCCCTTGTAGGTTCCGTGCTTGCTGTATAGGTATTGCCGGCGGGCGCCAGGCTCGCCTCTTGATGCCGTTCCTTGATTTCCAGGACAACGATTGGGCGCAGCGGCACAGCCGCCCCTGGTCAACGATTAGGTGGAGTGGGGCGGGCGCGTTAAAATGGGCCCTCTTTAAACGCCAAGCCTGTGTTTTGCCACAGGAATTCGCATGACTACACCCGTCGATCAGTCCCCCGCCCGTGAAGCCGTTGCCAGTCCGGCGGCCTACGATCCCACGCAAAAGCAGAAGTCTCAGGCTAAAACGTCGCGCATTCCCATCAAGATTGTGCCGGCCGAGCGTCTGAAAAAACCCGAGTGGATACGTGTCAAGGCGGCTGCTCCGGGCTCGCGTTTCTACGATATCAAGCGCATTTTGCGCGAGCACAATCTGCATACCGTGTGCGAAGAGGCCTCGTGCCCCAATATTGGCGAATGTTTCGGCAAGGGTACGGCTACCTTCATGATCATGGGCGATAAATGCACCCGCCGCTGTCCGTTCTGTGATGTCGGCCACGGCCGCCCCGATCCGCTCGATGTCAACGAACCCGAAAACCTGGCACGCACCATTGCCGCGCTCAAGCTTTCGTATGTGGTGATTACCTCGGTCGATCGCGACGATTTGCGCGATGGCGGTGCCGGTCATTTTGTCGAATGCATACGCAAAGTGCGCGAGCTTTCGCCCAATACCCGCATAGAAGTCCTGGTGCCCGATTTTCGTGGCCGCCTCGACCGCGCGCTCGAGATCCTGAACGCCGGCCCGCCCGATGTGATGAATCACAACCTGGAAACCGTGCCGCGCCTGTACAAGCAGGCGCGCCCAGGCTCCGACTACCATCATTCCCTGAAGCTGCTGTCCGACTTCAAGAAGCTTCATGCCGATGTGCCCACCAAGTCGGGCCTGATGCTGGGGCTGGGCGAAACCGATGAGGAAATCCTGCAGGTCATGCGCGATTTGCGCGAGCATAATGTCGACATGCTGACCATAGGCCAGTATTTGCAGCCTTCCGAACATCACCTGCCGGTGTTGCGCTACGTGCATCCCGACACCTTCGCCATGTTCGAACGCGAAGCCTATGCCATGGGCTTCAGCCATGCGGCCGTGGGCGCCATGGTGCGTTCTTCGTATCATGCCGACGAGCAGGCCCATGCCGCGGGCGTGGGCGTTTAGTGTGCTGTTTGGCTAAGCAAACAGCACACTAGGCTGTCGCCCTGTTCGAAGTAAATCTGAACGTTGAAATAAGGCGCCTCTAATTGGGCGCCTTATTTTCATTGATCCTGCGGCTTCCATAATTCCTGCCCTCTCAAAAAGAAAAATCCGGCGAGCCGTGTGGACGGCTTCCGGGAAAACCCCAATTTTTGAGATAACTGTATCGATTTAGTATATCGATACAGTGATTTTAGAAAGCGGCTTTTCCGTGCTTAAAAAAAACCAGGAGACACACATGACTACCATTTCCCGTCGACGTTTTCTTCAAACGGCTTCGGCCGCTTCATTGGCTGCGACCATAGGCATTCCCTCTTTGGCGCGTGCGCAGGCGCCGGTCAGGCTGCGCGTTTCTTCATCGATGCCGGCGGATCAGAATGCGTCGCTTCATGTGTGGTATCAGCACCTGGCGGACAATCTGAAGGCGGGGGTGGGTGAGGGCATCAAGCTCGACTACTTTCCCAATAACCAGCTCGGCAAGGAAAGCGATGTGGTGCAGCAAGTCAAGATCGGCTCCACCGACATGATGGTGTCCGGTGCTTCGATCTGGGCCACGGTGGCGCCCGAGCTGGGCATGCTGGACCTGGGCTATCTTTTCAACAGTTTCGACCATGTCCACGAAGTATTGAATGGCCAGGTCGGGGCAAAGCTGAGCGAGGTTCTGCAGCGGCGTTCGGGCTGCACGATCCTGGCCTGGGCGCCGCAGTTTGGCAGCCGCAATGTCTTTACCAAGCATCCGGTGCGGTCGCTGGCTGAAATAAAGGGTGTCAAGCTGCGGGTGCTGCCCACGCCCGCGTTCATCGAGACCTTCAAGGCAATGGGGGCTGTGCCGACACCGCTTCCGTTCGGCGAAATGTACATGGCCGTGCAGACCGGCGTTGTCGACGGCATGGAGCACGATGCGGCCACCGTGATCACCAGCAAGCTGAATGAGGTCGTGAAATCGTGCTGGCAGACGCAGCATGTGTTCAGTCCGCTGGTTGCGGTGATGGGCAAGCGGTCGCTTGCCAAGATTCCCGAAGCCCTGCGGCCGGCTTTCATGAAAGCCGTGCACGATGCCACAGAGCAGCAGCGTCCGATCGCTGCGCAGAAGTCCGAGCAGGCAAACCAGCAGCTCAAGCAGCAGGGCATGACGTTCTTCCCTATGGTGCAGGCCGAACATGACGCGGTGCACCGCAAATTGCAGGACACGGCATACACCAGCTTTGCCAAGAAGTATCCCGTCACGGCGCCGCTCTTTGCCGCTGTTGCGTCCGCCAAGGGATAACTCATGACTGCCTTCCTGGCCACGCCCTACCCGGGTGTGAAGGCCGGCCCGCCATCCGCGGCGGCTCGGCGTATGTCGATCGACCGTGCGTTGAAGATGCTGATGTGCGTGGTGGAGCACCTGTCCGCCGCCGTGCTGGCGGCCGATGTGGGCGTGGTTTTCGTGTCGGTCATCTATCGTTATTTTTTGCATGATCCGGTCGATTGGGCCGAAGAGGTCGCGGAAGCGCTGATGATCGTGCTGGTGTTTTTCGGTGCCGCTTCGGTGCTCGGGCGCAGCCAGCATGTGGGCATCGATCTGTTTCGGGGGATGCTGCCGGCGCGCTGGCAGCCGGCGCTGATTCACGTAAGCCACTGGATCATCGCGGGAGCCTCGGTCAGCCTGTGCGCATCGTCGTACCTGCTGTTGCTGGATTCGTACGAGCAGATGACGCCCAGCGGCCTGCCGGGATGGATCAACACCTATCCGGTGCTGATCGGTAGCGCGTTCATGACGATTTTCGCGCTGGGCAATGCCCTCAATGGCGCGCCGCGGATAGTGCTGGGCACCCTGGCCGCGTGTATAGGGGTTGCGGCGGGCGTGGTGGCCTGGAACCTGGCCGTGCCGGCTTATGCCCTTTCGCCCGGTGTCCTCCTGGCCGTGGGCTTTGTGGGCAGCCTGGCCCTGGGCGTTCCCATTGGCTTTGTACTGGCCTTTTCATCGCTGCTGTTCTTCCTTGCCGATCCATCGCTGCCTATTCTGGTGTACTCGCAGCAGGTCATGGCCGGTGCGAACAACTTCGTGTTGCTGGCGATTCCTTTCTTCGTGCTGGCGGGCCTGCTCATGGAGTCCAACGGCATGTCTTCACGGCTGATCGAACTGCTGTTGCGCCTATTCGGCCGCGTGCGGGGCGGCTTTGGACTGATCATCATCTTCGCCACGGCCTTCTTCTCGGGCGTATCGGGCTCGAAATTGGCCGATGTCGCCGCCGTAGGCGGGGTGGTGATGCCCGCAGTACGGCAAAGCCGCCAGGATCCGAACGAGGCCGCCGCTTTGTTGGCGTGCAGCGCGGTCATGGCCGAAACCATTCCGCCATGCGTCAATATGATCATCATGGGTTTCGTGGCGAATATTTCCATTGCCGGCCTGTTTCTGGCCGGTGTGGTACCTGCCGCGGTGCTGGCGTTGTCGCTGGCGGTGATGGCCATACTGTTTGGCCGCAAGATCGATCTCAGCTCCCTGGGGACGCGCCGGGCGCTCCTGCCGCTGCTGGGCGGCGCTTTCGTGGCGCTTGTCATGATCACCATGATAGGCAAGGGCGTTACCTCCGGCATCGCAACCTCGACCGAAGTATCGTCTTTCGCCGTCGTTTATGCGCTGGTGGTGGGCTGGCTTGCCTTCAGGGAATTGACCCTGCGCTCGGTGGTGCAATTGTTCGTGCGCGGCGCGGCGATGGCGGGCGGCATTCTGTTTATCGTGGCCGCGGCATCGAGCCTGTCGTTTGCCTTGACCATCCAGCAGATTCCCGTACTGATCTCCGGATTCCTCCTGGAGTTCGCCCATCATTACGGCGCCACAATGTTTCTGCTGCTGTCCGCGCTGATCATGGTTGTGTTCGGTTCGGTGCTGGAAGGCGCGCCCGCGCTTATTATTTTCGGGCCCTTGCTGACCCCACTCGCCATACAATTGGGCATCAATCCACTGCACTTCGGCACGGTGATCGTGGTAGCCATGGGCCTGGGCCTGTTTGCGCCACCGGTCGGAATCGGCCTTTTTGCCACGTGCGCAATTACCGGCACAGAGGTCAAGAACGTTGCGCGGCCGATGCTGAAATACCTGATAGTGCTCGCCATGACGCTTGTGTTATTAATACTGGTTCCATCCTTTTCCGAGTGGCTGCCCAGCCGGTTCGGCTTGTAAGCAAAAATCCACTATGTCCACGATACATGACGTTGCCAAACATGCTGCCGTTTCGGCCAGCACCGTGTCCAATGTGCTCAACGGGCGCACCGGCCAGATGCGCCAGGAAACCCTGGAGCGGGTGCGGGCCGCGATTGCGGAACTTCAATACGGGCCGAGTACGGTGGCGCGCCAGTTAAAGACCGGCCATTCCACATTCATCGGCTTGCTCGTGCCATCGATCGCCAATCCCATGTACGGCTACATTGCGCGGGAAATCGAGCAAATCGCCCAAGAGCGGCACGGCTATCGGGTGTTGATCTGCAACGCGTATCGCGACAAGGAAAAAGAAACCTCGTTCTTCGAAGACCTGCTTGCACATGGGGTGCGGCGTGTAATCGTGATTTCGTCGCTGGCCGACGAGCGCCACCTCGAACTCGCCGCCGAGCGCGGCATGACGGTCGTAAGCTATGACCGCCGGGCCGTGCCTGGCGACCGGCCGGGCGTGGACCACATCACCATCGATAGCGTTGCGGCGGCGCGCATGGCCACGCGCCATCTTATTGCGCATGGCCACAAGCGCCTGGCTTTTGTCACGATGTCCGGAATGACCATGAGCCGCAAGGACAAGATCGAGGGGTTCTGGTCCGCCGTCGACGAGGCCGGACTGCGCGCCAGCAGCCGGGTGTTCGACGCCGGGCCGCTGCACGAATACGGCGATTCGATCATTGGCGAAGCCAGTACCGCGCTGGCGCGCCAGTTGGCCGGTGATCCGCAACCGCCCACGGGTATTGTGGCCGTGAACGATCTGATGGCACTGGGCCTGATGGCGGGCCTGCGCGAAGCCGGCCTGCATGTGCCCAGGGACGTCTCGGTGGTCGGCATGGACGGCTTGTTCCTGTCGGCAATGTCGAACCCAACGCTCACCACGGTGCAGTTCCCCGTTTCGACCATGGCCGCGGCCATGGTCGAGCGCGTGATCGGCCGCGGCGACGCCTCGCGCGCTGAATCGAGCGAAACCATTTTCACCGATATAAAACTTGTCGAGCGCGAGTCCGTCGCGGCGCCATCCTCCCGTTCAACGCGCACTGCTTGAACAGAACCTTCCAAAAGCAGAACATGAATTCCGTATTTGTCAGTCACCCGCAGAATTTGCTGGAGCATTACTTTGGCGCCAAGGCCATCGACGCACTCAAGGCGATCGCCACCGTGCAATTCAATCCGGAGCGGCGTGAACTCTCGATCAGCGAGCTGATCGACGCGGCCATGCACAGCGACGCCATCATCGCCTACCGGCAGACTTCGGCGCCGCGCGCCTTGTTCAGCGCCTTGCCGAATCTGGCGGCGTTTGTGCGGTGTGCGGTGGATATCAGCACCATCGATGTGGCGGCGGCCAGCGAGCAGGGCATTCTTGTGACGCAGGCAAGCGCCGGTTTTGTGCCGGCTGTGTCGGAGTGGGTGATAGGGGCGATGCTCGACCTTGCCCGCGCAACCAGTTCCTATGCGGCTTCTTATCATCGCGGCGTGGCGCCCATCCCGGCGATGGGGCGTGAATTGCGCGGCGCTGTCCTGGGCATTATCGGCTATGGCCGTATTTCCCGCTACCTGTGCCAGCTCGCGCAGGCCTTTGGCATGCGCGTGCTGGTGTCGGATCCGTATGTCGCCATTGAACCGGGCGCCGTGCGCCAGGTGGAATTGCCGGCCTTGCTGCATGAGTCCGATTTTGTCGTTTGCCTGGCGATTTCGAATGCCGAAACAGCAAACATGATGGACGCGAAAGCGTTTGCCGCCATGAAGCCGGGCGCGTGTTTCATCAACACCGCACGTGGCGAACTGGTCGACGAGGCGGCACTGCTCGCGGCGCTGGAGTCCGGACATCTGGCGGGCTGTGCGCTGGATGTCGGGCGTGCGCGCGACCAGATGCCTTCGCTATCGCTGGCATCCCATCCGCGTGTGATTGCCACGCCTCATGTGGGCGGCCTTACACCGGGGGCGATAGAGCACCAGGCCCTGGAAACGGTCAGCCAGGTCAAGACGCTCTTTCAGGGAGAAATACCGGTGGGGGCGGTGAATGCCGGGCATGCCCGCCGGCTTGGCAAGTGGCGTTGCGATTCGCTCGCCGGCGCACCTGGCGCCGCATGCTGAGCCCTGTCGATGCCGCGCCGGGGTATCCGGGGGCTTGCGACTGCCATATCCATATCTACGAAGAGGCTTATCCGCTTGCGGCGAGCGCGGTGTCTCGGCCACCGAACGCGCCTTTGTCCGCTTATCGGGCAATGCAGCCATTGCTTGGATTGTCACGCGCCATACTGGTACAGCCAACGGCCTATGGCGCCGACAATCGCTGCCTATTGGCGGCGCTGGAGCAACTGGGTGCCGGCGCACGGGGTATTGCCGTCGTGCCGGCGGGAGCGGATGAGGCCGAGCTGGAACGCTTTCATCGCAAAGGGATACGCGGCGTACGCTACATCATGCTGGCTGGCGGCATCCTGCCCTGGGACGGCCTGCCCGAGTCGGCGGCGCAGTGCGCCGCGCTGGGCTGGAACATCAATTTGCAGTTCGACGGGCGGGAATTTCCTGAGCGCGAATCCATGTTGCGCGGCCTGCCGGGCCGTCTCGTGATCGATCATACGGGCAAGTTCCTTGAACCCGTGGCGCCCGACAGCGAACCGTTTGCCGCGCTTTGCCGGCTGCTCGATGGCGGACGCTGCTGGATCAAGCTTTCCGCTCCTTATGAGACATCGCGGGCCGGGCCGCCGCATTACGATGACATCGCCTGCCTGGCAAGTGTCCTGGCCCGGCGCTATCCGGAACGCTGCCTGTGGGGAAGCAATTGGCCACACCCCGGTGCGGCGACGGCCCCCGACGATGCTCAATTGCTCGAGTGGCTAAGGTCGCTGGTCGATGACGAGTCGGTTTGCCGGAAAATATGGGTGGATAATCCGGCCGAGCTGTACGGCTTCTAAGGCCGGCCCTCTTGCGGGTTTCTCGTCCGGGCGTACGAGCTTTAGCGTTTACTATTTAACGTGATTGTGCTCTATAGTGCCGTCTGAAATTTCAAGCAGGATTTAGCCATGAACAAGAAAATCAAGATACTTCAGGCCGCCGAACTTCCCGGCAAGGCGGAGCAGGCATTGCGTGAGCAATTCACAGTACTGGCCTTGCCCAAAGAGGCCGGCGACATCGACGCGCTTCTGTTGGAGCATGGCGCTGAAATACGGGGCATTGCGGTACGAAAGCGGAAAATCGATGCGGCCATGATCCAGCGGCTGCCGGCCCTGGAAGTCATATCCAGCTATAGCGCGGGCCTGGAGGGCGTGGATGTCGCGGCGGCCCAGGCCAGGGGTATAGCCGTGCACAACACTTCCGAAGCCCTGGCTGAAGATGTTGCCGATTTGGGTCTGTGCCTGATTATTTCGATAGCGCGGGGCGTGCATAAGGGGCATGGCTTCGTGCGCGATGGCCGATGGCCTTCCGAGGCATTTCCCCTTGGAAGATCGGTTCGGTCCTTGAAGACCGGAATCATCGGCCTGGGCCACATAGGGTCTGCGCTGGCTCGCCGCCTTGACAGCATGAAGGCCGAGATCGCCTACTTCGGTCCACGGCCCAAGCCTGTGCCGTATCTGTATTTCCCGGACCTTCTCCAAATGGCGCATTGGGCGGATATGCTGGTCGTAACCTGTCCCGGCGGCGCGGCGACGAGGCATCTGGTCGACCGGGCGGTCATCGGGCAGCTCGGCCCCAATGGCTTCCTGGTGAATATTTCCCGTGGCTCGGTCGTTGACGAGCGGGCATTGATCGAGGCACTCGAAAATCGTGCTCTGGCGGGAGCTGGGCTGGATGTATTCGAGAACGAGCCTGATGTACCCACCGAATTGCGCAATAGCGATCGGGTCGTGTTGTCGCCGCACATGGGTAGCGGTTCCCGGGAGACCCGGGAATTGATGGGAGACAGCATGGTCGGGGCTCTTGTGGCGCATTTTCAGGCGCGGTAGCCAGATCATCTGTCCAAAGTTGTACCGTTATCGGGCCCGCCTCGGGAAAACACTGATCTTTTAATTGGCATTCGGTCGCTACACTCCCTTCTATTGGCGAGGTTTGGCTTGACGGGTCTGCGGGGGCCTTATATTTTTCCAATCAAATCAAGCCGGATTGCATTGGGGGCCAATACCTATCCGTTTTGTGCACGGTGACGGCGTGTCGCCAGCTATCGGGACCCGTCGCCGGGTAATTAAATGCATATTATTTTTTTGCATAATAAGCGGGTGTAGTATGTTCCCCATACGGAGCAGCGGATTGCCGCTGGCGCCTTGCGGTACCTCGATTTGTTTTTTCCGTTTGATCGTGTTTTGGCTTACCCCGTTACTTTTTATAAAGGGCAGCATAACCATGAAGTTAATTCGTAAAACAGTCCTGCTGTCAGCGATGGCCGTCAGTTTCCTTTGCGCGGGCGGTGTGGCGCAGGCGCGCGATCTGACGATCGCGCTGCGTTCCGAACCCAGTTCCATGGATCCACAGTTCCATTCGCTGACTCCCAATACTCAGCTGTCTGAAACAATGTTCGATCCTCTGGTGCGTACCGATGGCAATGCCAAGCCGGTTCCGTCCCTGGCCGAATCCTGGAAGGTCGACGGCAATGTATGGCTGTTCAAGTTGCGCCCCAATGTCAAGTTTTCCGACGGCTCGCCGTTTACGGCCGACGATGTACTGTTTACCTATGCGCGCGTCCCGCTCGTTCCCAATAGCCCTTCGTCCTACACCTTGTACCTGAGCTCGGTGGCCAAGGTCGAGAAGGTCGATCCGCTCACGGTCAAAATTACCACCAAGGGTCCGTCGCCTGTGCTGCTGGCCAATTTGTCCATGGTTCCCATCATGTCCAAGAAGGCCGCTTCCGGGCCGGCGCCCGAAGGCAAGACTACGGTCGAGCTGAATCGCGGCGATGGCCTGGTGGGCACCGGTCCCTACAAATTCGTTTCCTGGAAGCGCGGCGCTGAAATAGTGCTCGAACGCAACCCGTACTATTGGGGCAAGAAGCCCGCCTGGGACAAGGTGGTTTACCGTCCAATCACGAATTCGGCCGCACGGGTGGCTGCCCTGCTTGCGGGTGACGTCGATGTGATCGAAGATCCCCCGACCGACGATTTGCCCAGGCTGCAGAAAGACAAGAAGCTGTACATCCAGGAAACACCTTCGGTGCGGGTTATCTATGTGGCCCTGAACCAGTCCAAGGAAGTGCCGCCGGGCATGTCGGGCACCGATGGCAAGAACCCGCTTGCCGACAAGCGGGTGCGCGAAGCCTTGTCGCTGGCTATCGACCGCAAGGCCATTGTGGCGCGCATCATGGGCGGCGTGGCCCAGCCGGCGGCCAATCTGCTGGCTTATCCCGCTTTTGGCGCATCGAAAAAATACTCCACCGTGCCCGCCGTCAACGTGGCCAAAGCCAAAGAGCTGCTGGCCGCCGCCGGCTATGCCAAGGGTTTCACCATATCCCTGGGGTCGCCCGCCGGACGCTACACCAACGATCAGCGCATCGCCCAGACCGTGGCCTCTTTGTGGGCGCGCATAGGTGTCAAGGCCAATGTCGAAACCATGGCGCCGCCCGTGTTCTTCAAGAAGCGCGACAGCTATTCGTTCAGTACCTATCTGGCAGGCTGGGCCGCCAGTTCGGGCGAAATGCTCAATCCGCTAACGGCCCTGGTCGTTACCAAAGATCCCAAGCTGGGTTTGGGCACCACCAACTGGAGCCATTACTCCAACCCGGCACTCGACAAACTGGTGCTTGATGCCTCCAAAACGCTGGACGACAACAAGCGTTCCGAAATGCTGCAGCAGGCCGGAAACATGGCCATGGATGACTACGCCATTTTGCCGCTGCAGTTCGAGCTGTCGGTCTGGGCCATGAAGAAAGACATCCGTTATGGCGGGCGTGCCGACCAAATGACCCTGGCTCAAGACATGACCCTGGCCAAGTAGAAGGAAGGCTGCCGGGGTGTTGTCGACTATCATTCGCCGCCTGCTCCAGACTGTTGTCGTAGTCCTGGTCATGTCGGCGCTGGTGTTTGCCGGGCTGTATCTGGTGGGCGATCCGGTGTCCATGCTGGCCAGCCCCGAAGCGACTGACGCCGAGCGCGAGCTCATACGTCAGTCGCTGGGCCTGAACCTGCCCCTGTGGCACCAGTATTTCATTTTCCTCAGCAAAGCGGCGCACCTCGATTTCGGCAACAGCTTTCTAACCGGCGAGCCGGCCATGCGCCTGATTCTCGATCGCATGCCGGCAACCCTGGAACTGGCCACGGTGGCCATGCTGCTGTCATTGCTCATCGGCGTGCCGCTGGGTATTTATGCGGGCCTGAAGCCCGAAAGCGTCAGCGCCCGTTCCATCATGACCGGCTCGGTGTTGGGCTTTTCGCTGCCCAATTTCTGGGTCGGCCTGATGCTGATCATGGTGTTTGCCGTAATGCTCGGTTGGCTGCCGGCGGGCGGGCGCGGGCCGGTCGAATCGTTCGGGCCGATACAGCTCAGTGTCTTTAGCCTGGAAGGCTGGCGCAACCTTATTTTGCCGGCCGCCACGATAGCCACGGCCAAATGCGCGCTGATTATCCGCGTTACGCGGGCAGCAACCCGCGAGTGCCTGCCGCTCGATTACATCAAGTTCGCGCGCGCCAAGGGCCTGACCGAAAGGCGCGTGCTGGGCTTGCATTTGCTCAAGAATATCCTTATTCCCATCATCACGATAGGGGGGCTGGAATATGGCCAGGTGTTCGCGTTTGCGGTGGTGACCGAAACGGTTTTTTCCTGGCCGGGCATGGGCAAGCTGCTGATCGATTCCATCATCACGCTTGATCGGCCGGTGGTGGTGGCGTACCTGATGCTCACGGTCGTATTCCTGGCGCTGCTGAATCTGGCCGTCGACATCGCCTACACCATACTGGATCCGCGCGTACGTCTGGGAGGAGGCTCATGAGCATTGCGAATTCGGCGGTCGAAGCCCCCGATGTTGTCGCTCCCCGCGACAGCATGCTGCGGGTTTTCCTCGAGCAGTTCTTTGCCAGCAAGCTGGCGGTGGTGGGCTTGATCCTGCTGGTCCTGTTCCTGTGTCTGGCCATTTTTGCCCCGTGGATCGCACCCCAGAATCCGTTCGACATCGGTAGCCTGGACATCATGGATTCAAAGCTGCCGCCGGGGTCCGTCAGCGGCAGCGGCGCCATGACCTACTGGCTGGGCACCGACGGCCAATCGCGCGATGTGTTCTCCGCCATTCTGTACGGCATGCGCACCAGCCTTATCGTAGGCTTTGTATCGGTCTCGGTGGCTTTTGCAATCGGGTCCGCGGTGGGCTTGATCTCGGCGTATTTCGGCGGCCGTATCGATGCGCTGCTGATGCGCATCGTCGATATCCAGCTGTCGTTTCCGTCTATCCTGGTGGCCTTGATCCTGCTGGCCGTCCTGGGCAAAGGGGTGGACAAGGTCATTTATGCCCTGGTGGCTGTGCAATGGGCGTATTTCGCCCGGGCCGCCCGGGGGGCCGCCATCGTCGAGCGCAACAAAGAGTACGTCGAGGCCGCACGCTGTCTGTCTTTATCATGGCGGCGCATTTTGTGGCGCCACCTGTTTCCCAATTGCATTCCTCCGCTCATGGTCATTGCCACCATCGATCTGGCCCATGCCATTGCGCTGGAAGCCACCTTGTCGTTCCTGGGGGTGGGCGTGCCGGTCACCGAGCCGTCGCTGGGCATGCTGATTGCCAATGGTTTCGAATTCCTGATGTCCGGAAACTACTGGATTTCATTCTTTCCGGGAATCGCCCTGGCGCTGGTGGTCGTGGCGATCAATCTGGTTGGCGATCATTTGCGCGACATTCTCAATCCGCGCAACGCGACCTAGGGGAGCATTTTCTTGACGACCACAGCGGCATCCTCTTCCAGCGAGTGGCTACTTGATGTGCAGGGCCTGAAAACCTGGTTCTACACCCGCGACGGTGTGCTCAAGGCCGTCGATGGCGTTTCCCTGCAATTGAAGGCCGGCGAAATTTTGGGCCTGGTGGGGGAGTCGGGTTCGGGCAAAAGCATGACCGGCTTTTCCCTGATGAACCTGGTCGACAAGCCGGGCAAGATACAGGCCGACCGCCTGTTCTTCAATGGTCTGGATCTGCAGGCGCTGACCGCCGAGCAGTACCGTTCCCTGCGCGGCAAAGACATGGCGATGATCTTCCAGGATCCCATGATGACCTTGAATCCCACTTTGCGCATCGACACGCAAATGATCGAGGCGGTGCGGGCGCATAGTTCGGTTTCGCGGGCGGCGGCGCGGGCGCGGTCCATCGAGGTGCTGGGCAAGGTGGGGATTCCGGCTCCGGCGGAACGCATGAGCGTTTATCCCCATCATCTATCGGGCGGCATGCGCCAGCGCATTGCCATTGCCATTGCGCTGCTGAACGAGCCGAAACTGATTATCGCCGACGAGCCCACGACGGCGCTCGATGTGACCATACAAGGGCAGATCCTGTACGAGGTGCAAAAGCTGTGCCGCGAGATGGGCACGGCGCTGATCTGGATCACGCACGATCTGGCCATTGTGTCGGGGCTGGCCGATCGGCTGGCGGTCATGTATGCGGGGCGCATCGTCGAAACCGCCCATACCGACGAGATCATCCGCGCGGCCCAGCATCCCTATACCCATGGCCTGATGGCCTCTATTCCCACGCTCGAGACGCGCGGGAAAGAGCTGTTCCAGATTCCGGGCTCGACTCCATCGCTGTTGAGCATGCCCGAAGGCTGCCCTTTCCGTACCCGCTGCTACCGGGCGACCTCCAAGTGCATCGAGCCCCCGCAACTCGAAGAAACAGGGCCCATGCACCAGGTCAGCTGCTGGCACAAGGGGGTAGCATGAGTCCGGACCATAACGAGATCATCCTGGGCGTACGCCAGCTCGAGCGCCTATATGTGCAGCCGCAAGACATGGTCGACCGGATCGGACGCCTGCTGAAAGGCAAGCCTGCGCCGCGGCCGGTGCAGGCGGTGGCCGGGGTCGACCTGGATATTATCGCGGGCGAAGTCATCGGCGTGGTGGGCGAGTCGGGCTGCGGCAAATCGACCCTGGGCCGCATGCTTACGGGGATCCTGCCGCCCACCCGGGGCCAGATCTTCTACAAGGGCCGCGCCATCGATACCTTCAATGCCGCGGCACGGCACGAGTTCGAGCTGAGCGTGCAAATGATTTTCCAGGATCCTTTCTCCTCGCTCAACCCGCGCATGCGGGTCATCGATATCATCGGCGAAGCGCCCCTGGCGCATGGCATGATCAAGCGGGCCGAGAAAGAGGCCTATGTGTCCGGGCTGATGAAGAAAGTAGGCCTGGATCCGGCTTACCGCTTTCGTTACCCGCATCAGTTTTCCGGCGGCCAGCGCCAGCGCATTGGCGTGGCCAGGGCCTTGGCCATGAAGCCGGCGGTGATTGTGTGCGATGAAGCCGTGGCGGCGCTCGACGTGTCGATTCAGGCCCAGGTCCTGAACCTGTTCATCGAACTGCGCAAGGAATTTGCGCTGACATACTTTTTCATCAGCCATAATCTGGGCGTGGTCAGTCATATTTCCGATCGCGTGGCCATTATGTATCTGGGGCGCATTGTTGAAATCGCCCCAACCGAAACCATCTTCACGGCCGCCAATCATCCTTACACGCAGGCCTTGATCAAGGAACTGCCCAGGCTCAGGGCCGACCATCGGCAGTTCGACCCCATCAAGGGCGAGCTGCCTTCGCCCATCGATCCGCCGTCGGGCTGTCCATTCCACCCGCGTTGCCCCCATGCCATGCCGCGCTGCCGCGAAGAGCGGCCGGTATTAAGGGAAATTGGGCGGCCAGCCGGCGCGCATGCCGCCACCGTCAAGGAAATCAGGCTTCAGCACCTGAGCGCCTGCCACCTGAACGACATGCCGGCACGCTGAATTTCGTAGAGACGGCCCTTGCGGCCGCCCGATCACCCACCCATTCGAGGAGCCATTCAATGAATTTCCAGTTCGCCGACGCAGACTTTGACCCCTTTACATTGTCCCTGCCGACTCAAGACCCGATTCCATTGATCTGCGATTCGCCCCACAGCGGCGTCATCTATCCCAAGGATTTCGGCAGTTGCCTGCCCGCGTCGATTTTGCGCTCGGGCGAAGATACCTACGTCGATGAACTGTGGCAGGCACTTCCTGGCGTGGGCGGCTGCTTGCTGGCGGCCAATTTCCCGCGTTCGTATATCGACCCCAATCGCGAGATCGACGATATCGACATCAATATGCTGGCCGAGCCATGGACGAGTGCGCTGCACCCATCCGAGAAGACGCGCCTGGGGCATGGCCTGATATGGCGGCTGGCCCGCAAGCAGGCGATTTACGATCGCAAGCTCGAGGCGGCTGAAGTTGAAAACCGCATCGCCAGCTATCACCAACCCTACCATGCCGCGCTGACTCAACAGATAGACGCGGCGTACGCGCGTTTCGGCGGTATCTGGCACCTGAACCTGCACTCGATGCCCGCCAATTCGTATGAGGTGCTCGAGATCGAATCCGACACGCCTCTGGCCGATTTCGTATTGGGCGATCGCGATGGCGTGACCTGCGATCCGGCATTGATCGAGACGATCGAAGAGTTTCTGGTGGGGCGCGGCTACACGGTGGCGCGCAACGACCCGTTCAAGGGTGTCGCCCTGATTGCGCGCATAGGCCGGCCCGACGAAAATCGCCATAGCCTGCAAATCGAAGTGAATCGCAAGCTTTACATGGATGAAGATACGTATGAAAAGTCGAGCGGCTTCAATGCGCTGCAAGAGTCGCTGAGCCGTCTCAGCGCCCATGTTGCCGGGTTCGTGCGGGAACGCATCTGATTGGCCGCCCCTGCAGGCGCGATTTGCCGGTTTTGTAGAGGCACCCCTTGCGGGTGCCCGCCGGCCCGCCGCATTGACGGGGAGCGCCCATAAGGGCTGCGGTTGTATTATGGTAATGAATTTGCCGTTCGGTTTTTAAAGCGTCCTGACGCCGCATTATTGCCTGGCGCAGGTTTATGGTCTTGGGTAGTTTTTTTGCGAACAGAGTTATTTACGAGGTCTTGTCATGAGTGTGTTAGCCGATATCGAAGAAAGCCACGAAGAATTGATCGCCATCCGCCGCGATATTCATGCCAATCCGGAATTGGCATTCACCGAACAGCGTACCTCGGCCCTGGTGGCCAAACGCCTGACCGAGCTGGGCCTGGAGGTGCATACGGGCCTGGGCAAGACGGGCGTGGTGGGCGTGCTAAGGGCGGGAACCAGCACCCGGTCCATCGGCTTGCGGGCCGATATGGATGCCTTGCCCATGCCGGAAAACAATCGTTTCGCGCATCGTTCGAAGAATCCGGGGAAAATGCACGGCTGCGGGCACGACGGCCATACCACCATGTTGCTGGGGGCCGTACAGTACCTGGCCAAGCACCGCAATTTCGACGGCGTGGTCAATTTCATTTTCCAGCCGGCCGAAGAGGGCGGCAATGCGGGCGCCAAGGCCATGATGGACGACGGCCTGTTCGAGCGTTTCCCTTGCGATGTGGTGTACGGCATGCACAATATGCCGGGCATGGCGGAGGGATTTTTCGGATTCCGCGCGGGGCCCACCATGGCGTCGAGCAATCGGTTCGATATCGTCATCAAGGGGGTGGGCGGCCATGCGGCGCAGCCGCACAAGTCCGTCGATCCGATCATGATTGCGACGGAAATGGTGCAGGCGCTGCAAACCCTCATTACCCGCAATAAGAATCCGATCGATACGGCGGTATTGTCGATTACGCAAATACATGCGGGCGACGCCTACAACGTGATTCCGTCCGAGGCGATCATACGCGGTACGGTCCGGACGTATAGCGTCGAGGTGCTCGACCTGATGGAAAACAATATGCGCCGCATTGTCACGAAGTTGTGTGAAGCGTATGGCGGCACGGGCGAGCTGGATTTTGTGCGTTGCTACCCGCCGCTGGTCAATTGGCCTGAACAAACCGATTTCGCCGCGAGCGTGGCCGAAAAGATTTTCGGCGCCGATCGGGTCGACCGCGATACGCCGCCGCATACGGGGGCGGAGGATTTTTCGTTTTATCTGGAAAAAGTTCCTGGCACGTATTTGTTCATCGGCAACGGCGATGGCGACCACCGTATGAATACATACCATGGCATGGGGCCGTGCCAGTTGCATAATTCGAATTACGATTTCAACGATGCGCTGCTGCCGATTGGCGCCACGTATTGGTCGAAGCTGGTCGAGGCCACGCTGCCGGCGTGATCGTGCGGGTCCGGGTTTGTGCATTGGCTTTGATGGGTAATGCATGGGCCGGATGATTAATGCATCGTAATGCGGGCCTGGCGCATTTTTGGTTCGAGTGTTTACGGGATTCGACGTTTTGGTATTTTAAGACGCCGTCTATCGGGGCTTGGGGGCAGGACCGGCACGGCGTGCTTCATCCGGATTTAGCTCGTCAAGGCGGGCGTCGGTCGAACTCACTGCGCCTCGCACGCGAGGCTCCGTTCAGACAGCGCCCGACGACTTCCCCCGCCTTGCCAAGCTAAATCCGGCGCACGCCTTACGCCGGTCCTGCCCCCAAGCCCCGATAGACGGCTCGCGTAATGGCATGCCTGGAATTAATGTGCTCGCGCCCACAGAACTGTTGGCATGCCCGCATTCATGCCTCTATCGCGTGGCCACATCTACTCCGATCGACTACTCGATTTATTAAACGTCCACTGTTTCAACGCATACCTCGATGCAATTCCGTAATTCCCCCACCCTACGGCGTCTTAATAGAATCATTCCCAGTCAACACAGTCCAAGGCCATAGCTCAAGTCTAAAAACAGCTAAAAACGAAAGTCACTGAAACACGTTCAATGACGTAAACACTTGAACAAAAAATGCTTTAGTGCCCGCCATTTTTGACTCCAGCATTTCATGCAATTTCTTGTGCCGAGGCTGTGAGCGCCTGCTGCAAAAACTGAATCGGCGCCAGCTTGGCTTTTTCTTGACGGCAAATGAACAGCAGGGGGCTGATCGAGGTGGGCCAGGAAAAGCGAACGGGGCTGATGACCTTTAGTTCGGCATAGCGCTGCACCGCCAGGTGGGGCGCCAGGGTTATCAGCGGCGTGGCCCCAACCATATGGAAATTCGAGAAAAAAGAAAACGATTCTATCAATGGCACCGGCGGCACAATACCGTTTTGAATAAAAGCCTGATCGAATGCATTGCGCGTTTGCGAACCCTTGGGCACCACCACCCAATCCTGTTCTGCCAGTGTTTCAAGAGAAATGTTCTTCTTGCGCGCCAGGGGGTTGTTAATGCTGCATGCGACGGCCAGGAACATTGGCAGCAGGGGTGCAAAGCATAGCTGCTGAATGCTTTCGGGCGTGAAATTGACGGCATCCATGCGCCCTATGGCGCAGTCGAGCTTGTTTTCCAGCACATCGTTAATGACGCTGGACACGGTTCCTTCAAAAAATTTCAACACCAGGTGTATATCGTTTTTCACCAGCCAAGCGATTGACTGGGGAATAAGTTCGACCATCGCAATGGGCAAGGCGCCGACGAGCAGATGGCTGCCGTTGGGTTCGGTGATATTGGCGTTCTGAGCGGCCTGCAACTCATTCAAGGCGATGTGAAGCCGATCGCGCGTGGTCCTGCCGGCATCGGTCAGCAAGGCGCCCTGCCGGGTCCGGGTTACCAGGCCGGCATGAAACACGGCCTCGAGTTCCTTGAGCATGCTGCTCACGGCGGGCTGTGTCAGATTGAGCGCGCTGGCCGCCTTGCTGATGGACTTGAATTCGTCGATCAGATTGAGCAGCAAGAGGTGCTTGAGCCGCAGTTGGCCCAGACGTGGGTTGATGGAGGTCATACAAAAATCTTATCACATTGAAATAATATTTGATTATGTGTTTATGGCCGGCACGGACTAGCATTTGTGGACCGCCTTTGGGCGTAATAAATAGAAGGAGACAAGATGAGATTCCCCAAGAAATCTTTGGCCGCCGCGCTGGGCGTTTTTTTTGCCTGCGCCGGTGTGCCGGCGGCGGCAAGCCCGGCCGGCTATCCGCAGGAACCCGTGAAACTGGTCGTCAGCTATGCCGCGGGCAATGTGACCGATCTGGTGGCCCGCATGATCGGCGAAAAACTATCGACCCTCTGGAAGCAGTCGGTGCTGGTCGAGAACCGGCCGGGGGCGGGCGGCAGCCTGGGCGCGGCGATGGTCGCCAAGGCCAGGCCCGACGGCTATACCTTGCTGTTTTCGGCCGTGGCGGCCCTGGCGGTCAACCCGCATATCTATAAAAACGTGCATTACGATCCGCTGAAGGATTTCGACTACATCACCCTGACCGTGGCCATGCCGCTGGTCTGTGTGGTTAATTCCAAATCCGACATCAAGGATTTTCCCGGCCTGATCAGGTACTCCAAAGAGCATCCCGGATCTCTCAATTACGGTTCGGCGGGCAGCGGCACGATTTCCCATTTGACGATGGAGACGCTGAAGGCGAAATATCAACTGAATACGACACATGTTCCTTACAAGGCATCGTCGGCTGTCATGACCGATCTTTTGGGAGGCCGCATACAAGTGGCTTGCGAGCCGGCCACTGTCACCACGCCTTTGGTGAAGGCGGGCACGCTGCGGGCCATCGGCATCACGTCGAGCCAGGTGCTGCCGTCCATGCCCGAGGTGCCGACCGTGGCATCGCAAATCGGCCCCTTCTCCAGCGGCGCCTGGCTGGGCATGCTGGCTCCCAAAGGTACGCCGCCGGCCATCGTGAAGAAAATAAACTCGGACCTGCAGACGATACTCAAAGACCCGGGCTTCCAGGCCAAAATGAGTCAGCTGGGAATCGAAGTGCTGGCGGAAGGGCCGGCGGATTTCAAGAAACGCGAACGCCAGGATTACGATCAATACGGCGCCATCGTAAAGCGCCTGAACATGAAGGTGGATTGAGGCAATGGGTCCTTTAAGCGGGTTGCGCATTCTGGATCTGGCAACGCTGATTGCGGGGCCGCTATCGAGCACCCTGTTGGCCGATCTGGGCGCCGAAGTGCTGAAAATAGAGCTTCCCAGCGGTAGCGATTCACTCAGAACCCTGCCTCCGTTCAAGGACGGAGTGCCCTTGTGGTGGAAAGTCACCAACCGGAACAAGCGCGGCATTACGCTGGATGTGCGAACGGCCGAAGGGCGGGAGATTTTTCTTGATCTGGTCGCCCGGCATGATGTTCTGGTGGAGAATTTCAGGACCGGAACGATGGGCAAATGGGGGCTGGACGCCGCTACCTTGCGCGCGGTCAATCCGAAGTTGACGGTGTTGCGGGTTACCGGATTCGGCCAGACCGGGCCGGATAAATCGCGCCCGGGATTCGCCCGGATGTTCGAGGCCTTGTCCGGCTACACCTATATTTCCGGCCCCGAAGACCGTCCGCCTTCTTATAACGGCTACCCCATCGGTGACGCCGTGGCGGGCTTGTTTGGCGCGCTGGGGATTCTGTCCGCGCTGCTTCAGCTGCGTTCGGGGCCTGGAGACCAGGCTCAGGGCCAGGATATCGATTTATCCGCCACCGAGGCGATGTTCAGGCTGCTGGAATTCCTGCCCATCGAGTACGATCAACTGGGGGTGGTCAGGGAAAGAAACGGCAACACCAGCGCCTACGCGGCGCCGGTCAATACCTACAAGACCCTGGACGATAAATGGGTGTCTTTGCACGCCAGCGCGCAGCCCATGTGGGAACGCCTGGCGGCCTTGATGGGCAAGCCCCAACTGATCGCATCGGCCGAGTTTTCGGACAACGAGAATCGAGTCAAGAATCGGCATAAATTGAACGCCATGGTGGAAGAGTGGGTGCGCGGCATGCCTTACGATGCCCTCAGCCAGGCTCTGACCAGGGCGGACATTGCCCATTGTCCGATCTATTCAATCGCCGATATTTTCAAAGACCCGCAGGTGGTGGCCAGGGAAAGCATTATTCAAATTGAAGACAGATCGCTGGGCCCGGTCAAAATGCAGGGGGTCGTTCCCCGCTTCGAGAAAACCCCCGGCGCGGTGCGCGCCACGGGCCCGAATCTGGGGCAGGACAATACCGAGGTCTATGAGGCACTGGGGATTGATGCCGCAAGAATGGACGCGTTGCGCAAAAGCGGAGTGATTTGATCCTGATCTTGTCACACAACTACAAAAGCCCCAGGGCTTTTGACATGGATTTGGCTTCCGCCATGAGCAGCTTGCCGAACTCTTCAACTTGCACTGGGTTCAAGCGTACGCTTGGGCCGAAGACGCCTATGGATCCGGCTACCAGGCCCGCGCCATTGAAGAACGGCGCCGCAACGGCCACGGCACCCTTGATAAGTTCTTCATTACTGATGGCATAGCCACGTTGGCGGATGGTCTCCAGCTCTTCAGGATAATTGTTCAGGTTGACGCCAGTGCCTTTCGCATAATCGCGCAATTCACTGGCGCCAATGTTTGCATAGGCAAGGATGACCCTACCGCTGGCGCCTAAAACAATGCGTTCGCGATAGCCTATCCCGCGCTTGAAGCTTAACGGTTGAGCGCTAGGGAGCTCAGCAATGCACGTTCGGTACGCGCCCTGCGGCACAAACAGGGCGACGGTTTCGGCCGTTTGTTCCCAGATTCTGCGCAATATGGGTCTGGCGACTTCGCTGAGATCCTGGCTGGATGTCCAGACATGCACCAAATGTGCAACGGATGGCCCCATCCGAAATTTTTGCGGCTCTCCGACGGAGATAAGGAATCCGTTTTGTTGCAACGTATATAGGAGCCGATAGAGCGTCGGGCGACTCAGGTCGACTCGTTTCAGCAACTCGCTGGCCGAAAGCTCGTAGTCGGCTGCTGTGAAAGCCATCAGGATATCCAGTGCTCGATCCACAGCGCGAACGCCATCATTTATTTTTTCAGTCGCCAATCCATTTTCCTTATCAAAAGCGTGTGCCGCGGTCCATTGCATTTCGATTTCGACCACAAGCCTAGCATGACTGGCCACGCCCTGCCGGGCATACCGCACTTTGATCATGACACTGTCACATAAGTAATTACCCTCATTTAATATTATTCAATAAGTCCATAGAATGGATATGTGTCTTATCAGACGGACAAAATTTGTCGCAATATAGATCAGGAGCGGGAAGTAATGAACAAGGAAATGTCCGAAACACTGGTACGCACCGGACAGGGAACACGGATGGGTGATCTGATGCGCCGCTATTGGGTGCCCATTCTTCTCTCGAGCGAAATCGCTGAGTCAGATGGTCCCCAGGTTCGGGTGCAGATTTTGGGCGAGAAATTGCTTGCCTTCCGCGATAGCGAAGGCTACCCGGGAATCATTGACGAGTTTTGTTCGCACCGAGGCGCGTCGCTGTTTTTTGGCCGGAATGAAGAAAACGGTATTCGCTGCGCCTATCACGGCGTGAAGTTCGATCGCAATGGAACATGTGTCGATGTGCCGTCGGCGCCGCAGATGTGCCCGCGAATGAACATCAAGTCCTATCCTTGCACAGAACGCGGTGGAATTGTGTGGGCCTACATGGGGCCTGCAGAGAAAATGCCGCAACCCGTCGAGCTGGAATGGGCCACTTTGCCGGAAAGCCATGTGTTTGTTTCTCGGCGTTGGCAAGAGAACAACTATCTGCAGGCGATGGAAGGCGGCATTGATACGGCGCATGTTTCGTACGTGCATCGTTATGAAGTCGATACCGACCCCATGCACATGGGTACCAAGGCGCTCGATTACATCAAGGCTGATGGCAATGTCATTTTCGATATTGAAAAAACACCATTCGGTTTAACTCTTTTTGGTCGACGCAATGGTGAACCCGATTCGTATTACTGGCGCATTACGCAATGGCTTTTCCCTTGGTTCACGCTCATCCCTCCCTTTGGCGACCACGCCATGGGCGGGCACATTTTCGTGCCGATCGATGATTACAACTGCTGGGTATGGAGCATCAACTTCCATCCGAAGAAACCGCTCACGGCCGAAGAACGTCGTGACATGGAGCAGGGCAAGGGAATTCACGTGGAATACGAGGAAGGCTCGTTACGCCCCAGGGCGAACAAAGACAATGATTATCTGATCGATCGTCCGGCGCAGAAAGATAAGCGTTCATACAGCGGGGTCTTTGGCTTCGCACTGCAGGATGCGTCTTTGCAGGAAAGTATGGGGCCCATCCAGAACCACGCGACCGAGCACCTCTTGCCTACGGACAAGGCTATTGTCATGGCCCGCCGCATGCTTTACGAAGCCGTGCAAGGTCTTGCGCAAGGCATTGAACCTCCGGCCTTGGACGCATCGGCGCAGCGTGTACGTGCTGCTGGCGTATTGCTGGATCGCGCAAGCGATCCCGTCGAATGGGCCGAGGAGCATTTATCGGACGGCCTTCATCAAGCGCTTTACTCGGTGTAGACGCATCGTTAAAAAATTCATCCCATAAAGGAGACAGTATGAAAATCCTGCAGCGCATAGCCACAATCGCTCTGTTTGCCGCCAGCCTTGGCGGCCTGGCAACGCCTGTGAGCGCCAAAGAGTGGGCGCCCACCCGGCCGGTGCATATTATTGTGCCGATCGTAGGCAGTACCAATGATGTGCTGGCGCGCCTGGTGGCATCCAAGCTGGGGGATTTGATCGGGCAGCCTGTGATTGTCGAGAACAAACCTGGAGCCGGAGGCACTATCGGCGCGAACTACGTTGCCAAGGCTGCTCCCGATGGTTTGACGCTGCTGGTCGGTTACAACGGCCCGATTGCTGTCGATGTGTCTCTGTTCGTCAAAATGCCGTACGACCCGGTGAAGGATCTTGAACCTATTACACTGGCCGTGACAGCCCCGCAGTATCTGGCCGTTAACAAGAATCTACCGGTGAAGACTTTGGCCGATCTGGTGGCAATGGCCCGCGCCAAGCCTGATCAGCTTTCCTATGGCTCGGTGGCTGTTGGCAGCGCATCGCATTTGACCATGGAAATGCTGAAATCCGCCGCCAAGATCAATATTGTTCACGTTCCCTATAAAGGTTCGGGGCCGGCCCTGACAGATTTGCTTTCCGGAAACATACAGGCGACTTTCATGGTGCCAGGCAATGTGTTGCAGTACGTGAAGCAGGGGCGCTTGAAGTTGTTGGCCTCTACCGGCCAGAAACGCTTTGCCGGCACACCTGATGTTCCCACGATGATTGAGTCCGGCTACCCCGATTTTGTGGCTTTGTCATGGATTGGCTTTTTGGCTCCCGCAGGCACGCCCAAGAATATTATCGATCGCTACAACAGGGAAATCGTCAAGATTCTTCATATGCCAGACGTGCGTGCCCGGCTTCAAGCCATGGAATTCGAAGTGGTAGGCAGCTCGCCAGAACAGTTTCGCGACTGGATCCAGACCGAAATTCCGCGCTGGGGCAAAGTCATCAAAGATACCGGCACCAAAATCAATTAAAGCGATTAAGGGATAGTGAATCATGGCTAGGCTTGTGAGCAGGACGGCGCTTATTACTGGCGCGGGGGCAGGTATCGGCGCTGCTTGCGCGCGGCTGTTTTGCGCTGAAGGCGCGGCCGTCATGCTGGTCGATGCCGATGCGGTGGCTCTTGAGAAAACGGTGCGCGCGATTCGCTCGGAGCAGCCGCAGGCTTGTCTTGCGCACCTGGCCGCTGATGTGGCCGACGGGTCTTTGGCGCTTGCCGCAGTACAGCGTTGTGTTGAAGTGCATGGCGGTCTGGATATTTTGGTGAATAACGCGGCGATGCGCAATTACTCTACTGTTGCCGACGCGTCGGTCGCCGAATGGCAGGCAATGATCAATGTGAATTTGCTTGGCGCCGCCAATTACTGTCGAGCGGCATTGCCGCTACTGCGTCGCTCGGGACACGGCAGCATCGTGAATGTGTCTTCTTGCTATGCCGTGACTGGTCGCAAGGGCATGGGCATTTACGATACGACCAAGGCGGGCCAGCTTGCCCTTACCCGCACGCTGGCGCACGAAGAAGCTGAACATGGCGTGCGAGCCAATGCAGTCTGCCCTGGCTCCACATTGACCGATTTTCATATTTCCAAGGCTTTGGCCAATGGGAAGAGCGTAGACCGACTCAAGACCGAGCGGCAGAGCACATCGCTGCTAGGCCGCTGGGCAAGCCCGGAAGAAATCGCCTGGCCGATCCTCTGGCTTGCGTCCGGCGAGGCGTCGTTCGTGACGGGCGCTGCATTGATGGTCGATGGTGGTTTATCGATTATGTAGATCCGCTGCGCTGCTTCAGTATTCAGTGCCACAGGAAGCTTTAGTATGTCCACTCCTGCTTTGAACGCCCTTGTCCATACCATGCGCTATGAGGCCAAGGGCATAGTCAGCCTCGAATTACACCCGGCAATGGGCGATGCCGTTTTCCCTGCGTTTGAACCGGGCGCGCACATTGACTTGCATTTACCCAATGGATTGGTACGCAATTATTCATTGCTCAATCCGGCGACGGAGCGCCAGCGTTATGTAGTGGGTGTGCTTGACGATCGCAATAGCCGTGGCGGTTCGCGCTATGTGCACCAGCAATTGAGGGTCGGTATGGTATTGCCGGTTTCCGCACCTCGCAACAATTTTCCTTTGTGCGAATCGGCACAGCACAGCGTGTTGCTTGCGGGCGGTATCGGCGTGACACCCATGCTGAGCATGCTGCAGTCGCTGGCGGCGCGGGCCAGACAGGTGGAGTTCATCTATTGCGCACGGTCCCGCAGCGAAGCCGCTTTCGTTCGCAAGATTGAGTCGTATGCTGGCTTGCCTGGAGTGCGCTTGCGGTGGCACTTCGATGAAGAGGAAGAAGGGCCGCCGGATTTGAGGCAGCTTCTGGCAGGACATACGGCCGATACGCATTTATACGGTTGCGGTCCTGCGCCCATGCTGGATGCGTTCGAACGCACTTGCGAAGAACTGGGCTATGCAAATGTGCATATTGAGCGATTTGCGGTGTCTTCTGCGTCAGTTTCGGCCGTCGCGGAACGTGTGGCCGATGAGCTGAACGGATATTGTGTCGAATTGCGGCGCAGTGGCAAGACTCTTCAGGTCCCCGTTGGCGTTTCCTTGCTCGACGCATTGCTGGAGGCTGGCATATCCCATGACTACAGTTGCAAGGAGGGTTTGTGCGGCGCCTGCGAAACCCGAGTGCTGGCTGGCGAAGTGGACCATCGCGACAGCATCCTGACCAAGTCCGAACGCGCCGCCAACAACACAATGATGGTCTGTGTGTCCCGTTGCAAGCGTGGGCCGCTAGTGCTGGATATTTGAATGGTGTCGCCGGATGACCGCGTCACACGCTGTGGACGCGGCGCTGACTATCCCGGGGATCAATCGTGCGGGTGCGGATGCTTGTGGATAGGGTCTACCCAGTACACTTCCTCGGGCTTTTCGACGGCGTCGATATCCAGGTTGATGACAACGGCTTCGTTGTCGCTGCGCACCAGTACGCATTCCAGGGGCTCGTCGTCGCTGGCGTTGATTTCCTGGTGCGGGACATAAGGCGGCACATAGATGAAGTCGCCCGCTCCGGCCTCGGCCACGAATTCCAGATGATCGCCCCAGCGCATGCGGGCGTTGCCGCGCACAATATAAATAACGCTTTCCAGGGCCCCGTGGTGGTGGACACCCGTTTTGGCCTTGGGGAAAATGGTGACCGTGCCGGCCCATAGTTTTTGCGCGCCGACGCGGGCATAATTGATTGCCGCGGCACGGTTCATGCCGGGTGTTTGTGCCGTATTGGTGTCGAGCTGGTTTCCGTGGATGACGCTGACGCCCTCGGTGCGCCAGTCTTTATGCTGATGCTCTTCACTCATGAATTTCTCCGCTGTTGAATTTGTTTATGAAGCCGTTGCAGGCTGAGTGTGCTGGAGTTTGAAATTGCACATTCCCGCGCAAGCAGCTACGCCAAGCCTCATGTCGATCTGCATCAATCATACGTCGAGATGCCGCCGCGTGGAAATGTCCGGAGTGGATCGGGCGTGTTGCCGATGCCGGGGAATCAATGGCGGTGGGGCACAAGGCCTGTCTCTATATCTACACCGGAATACGCGTTTCGAACTTGCTGCGGTGTATCGAAAAAAACGTGCGCACATTGCGCACGTTTGCCTGCGAGGTAAACACGCGATGCGCCATGGCATGGTAAGCCGGCATATCGGGTACCTGGGCAATCACCAGGAAGTCCGGTCCGGGCGATACACGGTAACATTGCAATACGGCCGCTTCATCTGCGACACTGGCCTCGAATTGGTCCAGGTACTCGGCGGTTTGTACATCCAGCGTGATCTCGACAATAGCCGTCAGCGTATAGCCCAGTTTTTCCGGATCAAGTATGGCAACCTGTTTTTCAATCACGCCTTCCTCGATCAACCGCCGCACGCGGCGCAGGCAGGTTGGGGCCGAGGCATGAACCCGATGGGCCAAGTCCTGGTTGGTCAGCGAGCTGTCGGCCTGCATTTGTTCCAGAATGCGCTGGTCCAGTTCGTCCAGGGCGGCAAGCGGTCTTGATTTTTTAATCATGAGGTCGGTTAGGTAATGAAAAGCCGGCCGCCGAAGAGAATTTGAACCCGATGCTATCGGTTTGACGTAACTCAGGCTTGGCACAGCACATCAGTTAATGCCTATTTAGATAAAAAAATAAACAAATATGAAATAATATTTTATACTCTTCTTTTTAAGAAATAAAAAATCATAAATAATCAAATAAAGAAATCTAATTTCTCTCTATCTTGAGCACAATAGCCCAGTCCCTAAAAATTAGCTGGAGTTCCTTATGTGTGGCATTGTTGGCGCCGTTGCGCAACGCGACATCACCCCGATTCTTCTTGAAGGCCTCAAGCGCCTTGAATACCGCGGCTACGACTCGTGCGGCGTGGCGGTGTATTCCAATGGCGAATTGCGGCGCGCCCGCAGCACCGAACGGGTTGCCGAACTTGAAAATCAAATCCGGCAAGAGAACCTCAGCGGCTTTACCGGCATTGCCCATACCCGCTGGGCCACGCACGGCGCGCCTGCCACGCACAATGCCCATCCGCATTTTTCCGGGCAGGGAAAAGGGGCGGCCCGCATCGCCCTGGTGCATAACGGCATCATCGAAAATCACGATGAATTGCGCGCCGAATTGCAGGCCACTGGCTACGTTTTTGAAAGCCAGACCGACACTGAAGTCATTGCCCACCTTATCGACCACCTGTACACCGGCGATCTGTTCGAGGCCGTGCAGCAGGCCACGCGCCGCCTGACCGGCGCCTACGCCATTGCCGTATTCTGCCGCGACGAGCCGCATCGCGTGGTCGGCGCCCGCCAGGGCTCGCCCCTGATTGTGGGCCGCGGCACCAATGAAAACTTCCTGGCCTCCGACGCGCTGGCTCTGGCCGGCACCACCGACCAGATCGTGTACCTTGAAGACGGCGATGTCGTCGACCTGCAGCTTGCGCGCATCTGGATCCTTGATGCCGACGGCCGCCCGGTCGATCGTGAAGTCCATACCGTACATGTGCATACCGGCGCCGCCGAACTCGGCCCCTATCGCCACTACATGCAAAAGGAAATCTTCGAACAGCCGCGCGCCGTGGGCGACACCCTGCAAGACATCGAAAGCATCACACCTGAACTGTTCGGCGACGGCGCCTACAAGATTTTCAAGGATATCGACAACGTCCTGGTCCTGGCTTGCGGCACCAGCTACTACGCTGGCCTGACCGCCCGCTACTGGATCGAATCGATCGCCAAGATTCCCGTCAACGTTGAAATTGCCAGCGAATACCGCTATCGCGACAGCGTGCCCAACCCGCGCACCCTGGTCGTGACCATTTCCCAGTCCGGCGAAACCGCCGACACCCTGGCGGCCCTGAAGCATGCGCGCCAACTGGGCATGGAACACACCCTTACCATCTGCAATGTGGCCACCAGCGCCATGGTGCGCGAATGCAAGCTGAGCTACATCACCCGCGCCGGCGTCGAAATCGGCGTGGCATCCACCAAGGCATTCACTACCCAATTGACCGCCTTGTTTCTCCTGACGCTGGCATTGGCGCAAAGCAAGGGCCGTTTGACCGACGAGCAAGAGGCCGAGCAACTGAAGGCCTTGCGCCACCTGCCCGTGGCCATCGGCGCCGTGCTTGCGCTGGAGCCGCAAATCATGGCTTGGGCCGATCGTTTCGCCAGCAAGGAAAACGCCTTGTTCCTGGGCCGCGGCATGCATTACCCCATTGCCCTGGAAGGCGCGCTCAAGCTTAAGGAAATCAGCTATATCCACGCCGAAGCCTATCCCGCGGGCGAACTCAAGCACGGCCCGCTGGCGCTGGTGACCGAACACATGCCCGTCGTTACCATCGCTCCGCGTGACCAACTGCTGGAAAAGCTCAAGTCCAATATGCAGGAAGTGCATGCGCGCGGCGGCGAGCTCTATGTGTTTGCCGACGCCGACACCAAGATGGGCAGCAGCGACGGCATCCATGTGATCCGCATGCCGGAGCACTACGGCAAGCTCTCGCCTATTTTGCATACGATACCGTTGCAATTGCTGGCGTATCACACGGCGTGTGCGAGGGGAACGGATGTGGATAAGCCGAGGAATCTGGCGAAGAGTGTGACGGTGGAATAGGGAGTCGTCCAAAATGTGATGACTAGAGTAAATAAAGTCCGTCGGGCCCGAATAAAGTTCGTCGGGTGAATTGCAGATTAGGGAATCGAACTGAGCTTTCTCTGAAACAATAATTCATAGGACCGTGCCCTTTAATTTGAACATTGTGGGCGTGGTGCGGAATGCGGTTGAGCATGGCCGGGGTCAAAGTGGTGTTGCTACCTAAGGGTTGGTCCCGTTTGTATGTTTCCTTGAAAACATGCAAAATCAAATTAGATAACTGCTCATCCGTCAATATTCCATGGCACCACAGGCAGTGTCCGCCGGGCAGGGAAAGGGCTACTTGGCCGGATAGGCGATCGCCAAGAGGTGAATGACCAGCCGTTTAAGGCCTGCCGTGAGGCGGTAAAGTGAGTGACGCTCCTGGTGTAAATCTATATTTAGACTGGGCCCGAGGATAGCCTAAACGATTAATACATCTTCGGAAGCGGGGCTAATTGCCTGGATTGCTACTTCAGTGCCGTTCAACTCCGCGACAGCGTGGAAGTGGACTGCCGCCCCAGCGCGTCGAGCTTCTGCCGCATTTGTGCATCGGCCTGGAACCCCCGGGCATATTCCTCCAGCGCCGACAAGGCCGCCGCGACGCCGAAGGCGCGCAGGAAATCGCCGTGCGCAACGCCCTGTGCACCCGCAGAGTCGGCTGCGCTGACCACGCGACGGAAGAATAGTAGCGGGGCGGCAGGCACACAATCGAAACAGATCACCAACGCTGCGTCTCGAGCCCCGCCCAAAAAAGCTGGTCGCCCCCCACATTTACGGCATGATGACCAAGAGGATCGAGACGGCCATTTTCGACAATGCGAAAAATGCTGAACCCAGCCGGGCACTCAGTGACTTTGCCCGCCTTGCGTCGCAAGCTTGGCTGGCGAACCGCGGCGATCAGCAGATTGCCCGCTTGCGAAATCATTGCACATCTGGCGTGCATACCCTGAAGCGCTACTCTCTGTAGCAGGCGGGGGCGGCCGTTCGACGGGTCGACACTGAAAACTACTATGCTGTTTTCGCCCCCGCCAGACATAGGCAGGCCGTGGGCGGGCGGCTTGGCATGCGAACGGTTGACGACATAGATCGTGCGGCCATCCGGATGAACGACGATGGCGCCTGCCAGTTGAGGGTCTTGGATCGCAAGCGGATTGTCCAATAACCCGACCGTAAATGCCGGCTGGACGCCTATGGCGCCATCGAGAGTTCTGAACATCGAGAGTGCATTCTGTCGCTCCAGCACGGCATAAAGCCAGGGAGCTTTCGGGTGGAAGGCACAATTCCGGGGCCCGAACCCGAAACCGCCATTGGGAGCAACGATCTGTGCGCAGAAGGCCTTATGGCCCTCGACGCCGATCACACGAAGCGATCCGGGATTCTCGCCATACTCTGCCGTGGCATTGTCGCCTCGACACGTAAGAAGTAAGTCGTCGCTGCCAGGCATAGGGATGGCCTGATGCGGGAAATGTCCAACCACACCCGGATCGTCAATCCGAACGGCAGAGCCCTGCACCAACCCTTCTTTATTCAGGCCGTGCACCGTCAACGCAGCGGGTCGGTTGTAGGCAACGGCCAGCCGGCGCCGGTTGTCATCCAATACCACGTGAATCGGGCGATGGGGAAGCTCAATCGGCTCGCCCATTAAAAGAAAACGCCGTCTACCAAACGACAATTGAACCAATTGGTGGCGATTACCAGCGCTTGAGACTCCTCCATCGCTGCACACCACATATGCGAGCGCGCGGCCAGCGTCGAAGCAACCATACTGAACATTGAGCGGCAACATTACGGAGGTGCACTCCGACAGATTGCCAGCCTGGCTCAGTTGATATTGAACAAGACGGCTTCCAATCGCGCCGAAAAAACTCTCCGGCCGATCAGATGAGCAAAATGAGCCGGTCATTCGCAGACTCTTTCCGGCCTCTGCCATGACGGATATCCCATCGGACGCAGTAAACGGATCTATTGTGTAGTGAGCAGCCCCGACTTGATCAAGTCGGCATATGTAGCCACTTGCTGCTTTAATAGCGCATCTAAGCCCGCTCCGCTCAGGCCCACCGGAATACCGCCGATAGCCGCCACTCGCTGGCGGACCGAGGTATCAGCCAAAACCTTCTTACTCGCTTCGGCAAGCCGTGCAACAATTGCCTGAGGCGTATTGCGCGGCACCATCAAGGCGGCAAAAGGCGCGATGTCCACTTCGGGCTGATGGACTTCCGCCATGGTCGGAACATCGGGCAGCGATGCTACTCGCTCGGGGAAAACGACACCCAGGGCGCGGAGCTTTCCCGCTTTGACAAATGGCAGCACCGAAGGCAGATCGGTTGCCACGGCATCCAACTGGCCTCCGAGCAGGTCTCGTACGGCGGGCCCACTCCCTTTGTACCCCGCCAGAATGAATTTGGCGCCGAGCGCCTTCTGCATCTGCAAGATGTTGACGTGGCCGGCAGTTCCATTACCGGGATGACCGAACTTGATATTGCTTCGTGTTTTTGCGCTGCCGGCCAGGTCGGCATATGTCTTGAAGCTCGAGCTTGCATTGACAACCAGTACGTCGGGCACTTTAGTGAGCAATGTTACCGGCTTCAGGTCGGCCAGGCTGTATGCCGCGGCCTTGCCCGCCAGTTGCCAACTGGAGACAATGGGCCCCGTGGTCGATATGAGGACAGTGTAGCCATCCGGTTCGGCCCGCACGACCTGCAATGCGCCGATCATGCCACCCGCCCCTCCCTTGTTCTCGACAACGAACGACTGGCCAAACAGCTTGGCGTAAGCCTCTGCGAAGATACGCGCCGTGCTGTCGGCGTTCCCCCCCGGAGTGAAAGGAACAACCACCTTGACCGGGTGGTTCGGATAAGCTGGCTTCTGCGCCATCGCGGCAGGGGCGGCGGCTGTCAATACTGCGGCGGCCAAGGCAACCACAGTGCGTCGAGTGTAAAGGCGGGTCATGATGTCTCCATTTGTTCGAAGAATGAAAAGCAAGAGGGATATATGGGGCCGGCGCCAAGATGGGCGCAGCAAAATGCCTTGCCTCATTTATGATCATGGGTAAATACGCACCTATTATCAGGAGAAATAAAACCGCATACAATGAATTACGTCCTGCGTAACAGCCGCGCCCCCACGCTTCCGAAATATCCCGCGGGAACCCCAGTTGACCTATCTCCAGAGGACTAACGCCATGGCTGGCAAAAGACTCCGACCAAGCAGCCCCGCCCGCGCAATCGCTAGTTCGGAAACGGAAACACACTCCAGTACGATGCCGCTTTCCGAGCTTCTGACACCGATTGAGCCGATAAGTATTCAGCAGCGCCGCACACAGGTGCATGCAGTGACCCGGGCTTTATCGATCTTGACTGCCTTCAATAGCGGCGAGGTTTTCTTGACGCTTACCGAGCTTGCGCGCCGAACCGGTATGCACAAGCCGACGGTGCTTCGACTGGCACGAACCTTGGCCGCCTCGCGTTTTCTCGCCCGCCGCGAAGACGGGGCATGGCGGCTCGGGCCCGCAGCAGGCCTTATCGGATCGTTCTATCAGGCACAGTTCGACCTCGACTTCGCCATAGAACCCATCCTGCGTGAGCTTTCCACACTAACTGGTGAAAGCGCATCCTTCTATGTCTACGAAGGCAACCTGCGCAGTTGCCTCACGCGGTGCGATGGGCCCGCCGGCATACCTGACCACGTACGTTCAGGCGAGGTTCTCCCCCTTCACAAAGGCGCGCCCGGTTGGGTCATACTGGCGGCATTAGGGCAGCCGGGCCCTATGTACGAGAAGATCCGTCGCACGGGCTTTCATTACACATGCGGGGAAAGGGCTCCGGGCGTTTCAAGCGTGGCAGCCGCGGTAAGAGGCAAGCACGGAGCGGTCCTTGGGGCTGTCAGCACTTCGGGTCCGGTAAAGCGCTTGACAGAAGCTCGTCTGCTGAGCCATGCCCCGGCCACCATTGATGCAGCGAGACGACTGGGTATAAGTCTGGGCGCCATGCCGGCTACGGCGCTGCGCGCGGCCTGGCACCCCTGATATCGGCTGGTGCGGTTACGCAGTACGTAATGCATTGCACAAACCGGCGGCACTCGTCTAAAGTGCGACGCACTGTTACGGACAGCGACGCATCCCGCTGCCAGGCAGTATTAAAGCGAGTACTTTCATGACAACCTTGCCCCCAAGCCCGCTCAAGCAACAACAGGGCCCGGCCCCCAATGCGCGCAAGCTGTTGCCCAGGCGTTTGCGCAATATCCTGTCGCTGGGCGACTTCGAAAACGCTGCGCGCAGACACCTACCCCGGCCCATCTTCGGCTATATCAGTGGGGGGGTTGAGGACAACGCGTCGCTGGCCGAGAACCGCGCGTCTTTCGCGAAATGGATGTTCAAAACAAATGTCCTTGTCAACGTATCGCGACGCAGCCAAAGTACCGTTCTCATGGGCCGAACATACACCGCGCCCTTTGGCATTGCGCCGATGGGCCTCTGTGCGCTCTGTGCATTCGATGGCGACATGGCCATGGCTCGGGCGGCCGAGGCGGCCGGTATTCCCTATGTGCTAAGCGGAGCATCCCTGACACGGATGGAGGACATAGCTCGCGCCGCACCTACCTGCGGATGGTTTCAAGCCTATATACCCGGGGAAGCCGCACATATTGAAGCGCTCGTGGAACGTGTGCACGCAGCAGGATTCAGCACTTTGGTAACGACGGTCGATACTGCCACCTTGGCCAACCGGGAAAACAACATCCGTGTCGGCTTTTCCACCCCGCTACGGCCGAGCGCGCGCTTGGCCTGGGACGGCATTACGCGCCCTCGCTGGCTGTTCGGCACGTTGGCCAGAACCCTCATCAGCCGCGGCATGCTGCATTTCGAAAATGCGGGAGCCGGGCGCGGCGTACCTGTCATTTCCCGTAGTGTTGTTCGCCAGTTCGGACTGCGTGACCATCTGTCCTGGGAGCACCTCGATCTGATACGGCGCCTATGGAAGGGGCGGCTGATTGTCAAGGGCATCATTGATGCGGATGATGTTCGAAAGGCGGAGCAACATGGCGCGGATGGCGTCATCTTGTCGAACCACGGAGGGCGCCAACTGGACGGATCGATGACCTCCCTTGCCGCGCTGGCCGACGCATCCCTCGCCAAGGGTTCCATGGCACTCATGCTCGACAGCGGGGTACGACGGGGAACCGACGTGCTGAAGGCGCTGGGGCTTGGCGCAGACTATGTTTTCGTCGGCCGGCCCATGATTTACGCGGCGGCCATCAACGGGCAAGCCGGCGTAGCTCACGCAATCAAGCTGCTGCAGGACGAGATCCACCGCGATATGGCTTTGCTGGGGGTCAACCGGCTTACGGAACTTTCCCCCGAAAAACTGGTGCCGCGCTGACCGGATTGCGTCGTGTGTTTGCATGGCCTTGTCGGCGATCTCGATGGGACACGAACCGCTTGCATATCGAGGCTGCGCTGGGCGTCTTGGACGCGGTGTATGGGCATCATCACGCGTAGCGGCTCATACGTCGCCGGCGACGCTGCGCTTGCCCGAATTGCTGCGCCAGAACAAGCCCGTGCTCCGACAACGGGCTATGTTTTTCGGCACCATGAAAAAACCCATGCCGATAATGTTTCCGGATAGGATTATTTCAGTGTTTCTGGAAATTGATCTTCGATGCCACATTACCCCACATAACACTGGTTTCCGAAAGCATTTTCTTGAATGCGTTCGCGTCGAGATAACGTGCCTCGATACCCATATTGTCGGCGAATGACTTCATATCCGGGGCAGCAATGGCCGTCGAAATTTCCTTTTGCAACCGCTCGATCACGGCAGGGGGCGTGCCTCGCGGCGCCCATAACCCTGTCCAATTGACCACCCCTTGGAAATTTTTGACGCTGGCTTCGGAAAAAGTAGGAACTTTTGACAGTGCGCTGCTGCGCTTGCTGCCGCTGATAGCCAAAGGAAGCAGTTTGCCGCTGCGGATATTACCCATAACGCCGGAAGTGGATGCGAACTGGAAGTCGATAATATGGCTCAAGATAGCCTTGGTAGCTTCCGCGGCCCCTTTGAAAGGCACATGCATGAATTTCACGTCAGCCGCAATACCAAGCGCCTCCGCTGCGAAATATGGTGTGGTGCCTAGTCCACCTGACCCGTAGGTAACAGTGCCAGGCTTATTTTTGGCGGCGGCAAGCAGATCCTGCAACGTTTTATATTTCCCATCGGCATTTGTCACCAGAACCATTGGGGCAAACAGAAAGGCCGCTACGGGCTCGAGGTCGTGATCGTGATCAAAAGGCAGCTTCTTGAATACGAACGGCAGTAGCGAGTAGGTAGTGTCGTTCGCAACCAATGTATAGCCATCGGCCGCCGCATGAGCCACTTGACTGACTCCGATGGTTCCGGTTGCGCCTGGCTTATTTTCCACAACAAAGCTTTGCCCCGTCTGCTCAGTCAGCTTTTGTGCGATTTTCCGTGTTGCAACGTCAACCGCGCCTCCGGGCGCATAGGGCACGACAATACGTACAGCTCTGGAAGGCCAAACGTCATGAGCGTGAGCTATTTGGATTCCCAAACAAAATGCTGTTGCACACGCGAGTGAAAAAAACTTGATGCTTGCGTTCTTCAAAATAGAAGTGACTTGTTTCATGCATTGTCTCCTGGCTGGTATTGCGTCGTGCTGACCGAGATGATTTGGTTTGCTCTCCTTGTTGCTTGATTCGAGCACCCGCATTGTCTATTCGAATTTCATCTAATACAATGTCATCTCGTACTGCGACATGTATTCCAATCAATGAAAAATCAAAAAAAAAGCAGCGGCACCAATCCTGAGCAACAAGGTGGGGTAGAGGCTGTACGCAAAGCGATGCGCATCCTCCAAGCCTTTGGCATGGAGGATGCGCATCTGTCGTTGGCAGAATTGAGCCGCCGCACCGAACAGCACCCCTCCACCGCGCTACGCCTGGCAAGAACGCTGGCAATGGACGGCTACCTTTCTCAACGAGCTGACGGCACATGGCGGCTGGCGCATGCGGCGGGCTGGCTGGGTGCTTGTTATCAGGCAACATTCAGTGTGCATGACCTGGTAGAACCTGTGCTGCGTGAACTTTCTATCACTACTGGAGAAAGTGTCGCCTTTTATGTGAGGGAAGGAGGCCAACGGATTTGTGTGGCGCGCGTGGAGGGCCCGCAATCCATTCGCCATCATGTCCGGGCTGGGGCAGGGCTGCCGTTGGAGCTTGGGAGCCCCGGTAGGGTGATCCTGGCGTTTTCTGGTGAGGCCGGCGAACCGTATGAGTCGATACGGCGAGCCGGTTACATGCTGTCGTTGGGTGAACGAGATCCGCAAGTGTCCAGCATTTCGGCGCCCGTATATAGCACGAATTGGGTGCTGCTAGGTGCAATTTGCATATCGGGCCCTCTATCAAGGTTGACCGAGGAAGTCCTGAACCAGCATAAAGAAACCATCCTCTCCACCGCAAGCCGTCTGTCACGGGCAATGATGGGTTTGCATCAAGGCACTAAGGCATCCCGGTCTTTCAGTCGATAAGCTCCCGAAACACAAACTGGATTTTTCTCTTTGGGCGCGTCAACGCCACAATCTGCGCCACTCGACGGCAACGCCCTGATCTGCTCGAACTGCTCGTACACCCTATCGCCTGGGTAGGTTCCGATATAGGGGGCCAGTCGATCATGGCATGCAAATACCTAGTGATCTAGCTGGGGCGAGTGCATAATTCCCGATAGTGTCTCTATTTGGCAGGCTGCTACCTACTTGATATTTCCTGTATACGAAAGGGGCTTGCTATCGATTAAATTTAAGGTTCAGTGCAAGGTATAGGTAAGAGCCCCCAATGGATTTAACGTAAAGGCGGTAGCCGGAAGATGTTACTCGGAAGGCGGTTCGGGCTCAAATTTGCGTAGGATAGAACTATATTTTCTGAGCAATATGGGCGTCCATTCCGGCCAGGATAGAACAATAGTATTCATCACGACCTATCCAGTGCCGAAAATCAAGGGGTTATGTCATTTTTAGGATAGAACTATATTTTCTGTCTACAATTGCCAAAGTCGGCTTCGTGGATGAGACGGCCTCCGCGCGTGTCTGCTTTTTTATGTGCCGCCAAGGGAGGAACATATGCAGCCCAGGATCGACATCAACCTCGGTATCCAGGATGAGCCCGACGCTTGGGTGCATTCAGCCTGTATTCTGTGCTCCAACGGCTGCGGTCTCGATATCGCAGTAAAGGATGGCGAGATCGTTGGCGTACGCGGCAACGCTACCCATCCGGTCAATTTCGGTCATCTCGGCCCCAAGGGCGAACATGCCTGGGTGGCCAACCGTAGCAAACGCCGCGGCACAACGCCCATGGTTCGCCGCCGCAAGGGCGCGTCGCTGGAGCCGGTAAGCTGGCCTGAAGCCATGGATTTCTTCATCGAGAAATTTCGTGACGCCTGGCAACAAGGCCGCCAGAACCTGGCCTGTTATAACTCCGGCCAACTCACAATCGAAGAGTTCTACACACTTGGCAAGTTTTGGCGCGGTGGGCTGCGCTCAGCCAACCTCGATGGCAACACCCGTTTGTGTACGGCCACGTCCGCCACCGGCCTGATGGCCAATCCGAAACGGTGGAGCTGGCGGATATCTATTTTCCGGCTGCGAGCGCCTGTACGAAGACCTGAAGTTCGGGACGAGCGTCGATGATTGCGAAACCTGGGGCGTGGATTTCCTGACCGGCAAGACGACCACGCGTGTCGACTACGAGCGTAACGATCCCAAGGGAAAAGCCTTCCTGCGACCGGCGCACTGGCGCCGACATCTCAACCAGACCTCCGAAGCGTTTCCGTTTTTGCTCATCACCGAACGCGAGCTGGATGGCACCGTTAATCACGAGCCATCAGGCATTGGTTGACTGATTGTCGAAAGCGTGCAATTCGTCAAGGATGTTCAGGAAGAGTTTGACGCGATGGCTCAACGGGCGTGATACCAGGGTGACGGCGCACGCGACGTGCTGAAATGAGGGACTGCGGGGCGGTGTTTTCAGGACGAATCGCTTCTCCAGAATCTGACCGTAGTGGGTGGGCAGAATGCCCTGATAGTATCCCGTGGCGATCAAGGCACCGATGGCGTCGAGTCCACCCGCGTGCGGGCCCTTGATATAGCGGCCGGTGCGCAGGGCCTGTTCCACGTAGGGATGCGAGCGGTACACCAGCGGAAGATCCTGAAATTTCTTTTTGTTGTCGAGCCGCTCCGACACATATACCTGGTGAACCTCGATGTACAGCGGGAGATAACTGAACTCCCCGTTTTCATGATACTTTCCGCGAATCGCGATATCGACGCGCTGTTCACGCAGCGCGCGGTCCAGGTCGGTGAACGGCGCCACGATGATTTCCGGCCGCACATCGGGCGCCCGCTGCTTGAGCACCGCCAGCGCTTCCGGCAATCTGCATTGAGGATGGGTAAGCATATGTTCACCGATTCCGATCGTCAGCGGGCCCGACAGGATTCCGTGGGCTGCATCTATCTCGGGGCGAATCCGCTCCAGCGCCTGCAAGGCGTTCAGCGTTAAGTTCAGGGCGACCACACCTTCTGATGTCAGCTTGAATCCGCTTGGCCCCCGCTCGCACAGGACCACGCCCAGGCGATCCTCCACTTGCCGGATGTGCCGGCTGATGGATGCCTTCGACATGGACAGCCGCTTTTCAGCGGCGGCGAAACCTCCGGCTTCTGCCACATGGCAAAACACACGCAGCGAGCGTAAATCCCGTTCATCGAAATCGAGCTTGAGCATTTTCGAAGCTTAAAAGGTTTCAAATATTAAGACTATATCAGCAAAAGAATCATTTTGTATTCCCTAGGATGGTTCGTAGAATCAGACCATCCAACGTGGGCCGACTGGTGTCAACATCCCGCGGAAGATTTTCCAACCATTCGTTCGAGAGGTCATTTTTCATGGAAGCGCTCACTGTTTCACCCCACACTGGCGGCTACAAAACGCTGCTGTATTCCGATCTGGTTACGGACCTGGAGAATCTTGTCGCGGACATTGCTGTACTGGGCATGCCATTCGGCGCCGCTTATGGGCCTCGCGCATTCACCAATGACCAATCGCGCGCGCCTCAAGCCATCCGCGATGTGACCGACCGCCTGGTACGGGATCCCAGTCATTACGATTTCGATATCGACGGGCCTCTTCTTCAGGGGCGTTCCGATATCCGCTTTGTCGACTGCGGGGACGTGCTGCCGGTGCTGGGAAAACCGGGCGATCACTATCGACGGGCGGAACTCGCAGTGCGGCAGATATTGAAGGGAGGGGGATTGCCCATTGTGCTTGGGGGCGATCATGGCATCACCAATCCGGTGCTGCGTGCTTTCGACGAAGTAGGCCCCGTGACCGTGGTCCACGTGGACGCCCATCTCGATTGGCGTGACGAGGTCAATGGCGTGCGCGATGGGTTGTCGAGCCCATTGCGCCGCGCGTCCGAACTGCCTTTCGTCAAGCATATAGTCCAGATCGGCCTGCGTGCGCAAGGTAGCGGCCGGCCGGCCGATTATGAGGATGCCCTGCGGTATGGCGCCGATTTGATCACGGCGTACGAGTTGCACGATATAGGCATGGATGCGGTGTTGAAGCGCATTCCCGACGGCGGCAACTACTATTTGACGATTGATGCCGACGGGATGGATGCGACCGTCATGCCGGCCGTCGACGGTCCCGCGCCTGGCGGAGTGACCTTTGTTCAGGCGCGCAAGCTGATCCATGGCCTTGTGAAGAAAGGCCGTGTGGTGGGCATGGACATTGTCGAAATTCAACCGGCCAAGGACACCCCGACCAAACTGACCTGCGTCACTGCGGGAAGATTGATCGTCAACCTGATCGGCAGCACTATCCGCGCGGGCTATTTCGATAAGAAGTAGCACGCGGGTCGTTATGCCGGAACATTATCCCGGCCCCCATCCAATTTTTGAATTTTAGACCGACAGAAAATAGGTTATTTCATCATGGCTCATACACGCATCCGAAAATTCAACACCCGTGACACATACCCCGAGCAACAGATCGATAACGATTTGTCCCAAGCCGTGGTCGCGCGCGGGGCAACCGTTTATCTTCGTGGGCAAATAGGACAGGACCTGGATACGTCCGAGTGCGTATGCGTGGGGGACGCGGCGGGTCAGACTGAACAAGCGATGAAAAATATCGACATGCTGCTCAAGGAAGCGGGCAGCAAGCTCGATCATATATGCAAACTGACTATATATATTTCCGACCCGCGCTATCGCGAGGATGTGTATCGCGTCGTAGGCCGCTGGTTGAAAGGGGTTTTCCCGGTTTCGACCGGGATCGTGGTAACGGCATTCGCCCGCACGGAATATCTGGTCGAGGTCGATGCGACCGCGGTTATTCCGGACTGAAATTTTAGCGAATATTCCATATGGAATGGAGTCATGCGGCCTGTCCGCCGGCAGTAGAACGTAATCTTCCTTGTGTGGTAAGTGTTTCTGAAAGGGTCACGAAAATGAAACTCAAAACTTATTTGCCTGCAATTATTGTTGGCGCCATGGTTTTACTGAACGCTGCTCCAGCCGCCGCCGGCGATGCTCTCGCGAACATCGTGGCCAGCAAAACGATTCGGGTCGCCGTCCCCACCGATTACCCTCCATTTGGGTTCGTCGACTCGGACATGGAGCCCAAGGGCATGGACATAGACATGGCCAAGCTCATCGCCAAGAAGCTGGGCGTACAGCTTAAGTTGATTCCGGTTACCGCGCCCAATCGCATTGCCTACCTGCAGACGAAAAAGTCCGATCTGACGATTTCTTCGTTGGGCAAGACACCGGAGCGCGAAAAAATGATTGATTTCAGTATTGCGTATTCACCGTTTTTCGATGCAATCTTTGGCCATAAAGCGCCTCAGGTCAAACAATATAGCGATCTGTCCGGCAAGGTGATCAGCGTGACGCGTGGTTCGATGCAGGACGTGGAGTTGCAGAAGTTCGCCCCTAAAGCGGTCGTCAAGCGTTTCGAGGACAACAATGCCACGTTGGCGGCGTTCCTGTCGGGCCAGACCGAAATGTTCGCGAGTGGAACCTCGGTTGCCGCAGCCATCAAGCACAGAAATCCAAAACTGGATCTGGAACTAAAAATTGTGCTTGCCAATGCCCCGTGCTACGTGGGGGTGCACAAGGGGGAGCCTGAGCTGTTGGCTAAGGTGAATCAGATCATTAAGCAGGCGAAGGACGACGGGTATATCGATACCCTTTCAAAGAAATGGCTCGGAGCGCCGGCCGGGAATTTGCCGGAATAACATCGCCGTGTGGGTTTAGCCGCCGGGTTCTGGCCGTGGGTGTGGTGCCCGGCTCGGTTTCGGTACTGTAGGAGGGAGGTTGGCGTGAGCACACATGACGAACGCGTCAGTTGGCGCCTGGCGGATTGGGCGGCTGGGGTAAGCCCGCGAGACATGCCCACCCGGATCCGCATGCGCGCCAATACCTGTCTGATGGACACTATTGGAGTGGCTATTGCCGGCGCTCGCAGTGGTGCCGCCGGCCTTGCACGGGCGGTTTGCCTCGATGGTGCCGCGCAAGGCTGGTCCACCGCATTCGGGGCAGACCAGCAAGTTTCGGCTCAAGCCGCCGCTTTTATCAATGGCACGGCGGCCCATGCGCTGGATTTCGACGACAATTGCTATGCTGGGTTTGTGCACGGATCGGCTGTCGTGGCTCCCGCTGCGTTGGCTGTGGGCCAAAAGATGAATGGCATGGGTGCGGACGCAATCACTGCTTTCATCGTGGGCGTGGAATGTGAATATGCGGTTGGCGCGGCCACGATGAATGTTCTTTATGATCGCGGGTGGTGGACGACCGGTGTGCTTGGCCCAATCGGGTCGAGCATGGCCGCCGCCCGCCTTCTGGGTCTTGATGCCGCCAGGACCCACGCCGCCCTCGGGCTTGCTGTGGTCAATGCCAGCGGCATGAAGTCTTGCTTCGGCTCCGATGCCAAAGCCCTGATGGCTGGTCGCGCATCCGAGCTAGGAATAGTGTGCGCTGAATTGGCGGCGCGAGGAGCAAGCGGGCCCGAGCATCCGTTCAGCGATAGGAACGGATTCATAAATTTGTTCAACGAGGGCCGGTTCGATGATTCCGGTTTCGCCGCCCTGGGCGAGAAATGGCATATGGAATCGCCTGGGGTCGATATCAAACGCATTCCTGTTTGTTTGTCCTCGCATGCGGCGGTCGACGTTGCCCTGGAGCTAGTGGCAATGCACAATCTGCGCGTCTCGGAAATCCAGAGTATTGTTTGCGACGTTCCATCCATTGTTCGCGCCAACCTGAAGTACGATACGCCACGGACCCCCCGGGAAGCGCAATTCAGCATGCCTTTCGCGCTTGCCTCCAGCCTGCTGTTTCAGTCATTGTCGCTTTCGCTCCTTAATGATGAAACCCTTGAGGATCAGGCGCTACACGCCCTCATGGCCCGCATAACCATGATGTCCGGTCCGATGTGGGACAGTCCGGATATGCACCGGTCCGCGCCGGAGGGGGCTGAAGTCCGCATCCAGATGCGAGACGGGTCCATTTTCGAAGCGTTTCGCGACAAAGCCCTCGGCAGCGCGGCTCATCCATTGTCGGCGGAGCAATTGTCGGATAAATTCCTTGCGTGCGTGGCGCCTGTACTTGGAGATCGCTGCGCTGGAATACTGCTCTCCGACATAAAACAGCTGGACGGCCCGATGTTGCTGCGGGATATTTTTCGTGACGCCGATTTTGGCGTATTGACATAAACCCGGTGCTTTCGCGCCCATGTCCTGAAGAATCGATATGTCTACTTTAAACTTCTCGAATGTGTTGCAGGCTTGGTCGTTGTTTCTGGGCGGTCTTGGGCTGACCGTGGCGCTGACTGTTGTCTCGTGTTTTCTGGGCACATTGCTTGGCACTGCCTGTGCCTGGTGTCGAATTCATGCCACCGGCTGGCTTCGCATCGGGGTTGCGTGCTATGTGGAGCTTTTCCGCAATACGCCGTTTCTGGTGCAGATATTTTTTATTTTCTTCGGTCTTCCTTCGATCGGCTTGACGATGAACAGCATCATCGCCAGCGTGGTTGCCTTGACGCTCAATCTTACCGCCTATGCCTGTGAAATCGTCCGGGCCGGCATCGAGGCGACACCGCGCGGGCAGATTGAAGCAGCCGAGTCGTTGGCGCTCGATCGCTGGCAGGTGTTCACCCGCGTGGTGATTCCTCCCGCATTGGCTCGCGTCTGGCCGGGTTTGATCAGTCAGCTCGTCATCATGCTGCTTGCATCGTCCTTGTGCAGCCAGATATCGGCCGTAGAGCTCTCGTATGCGGCCAGTTTTATTGCCGGTAGAACTTTCGAAACATTTCAGCCCTACGTGGTGGCGACGGTGCTTTATCTTTTACTAGCCATTACGCTGCGTGGATTCCTCAAGTGGCTTGGCCCTCGTTGCATATTCGGCCGCCAAAACCCCGGGAGCATCAGATGAGCAATTTTTCCACATGGGATGTGTTCCGGAACCTGCTGATGTCGCTGCCCTGGACACTCATCCTGTCAGCTATCGCGTTTATCGGCGGCGGGGCGCTGGGGCTTTTGTTGCTGGTGTTAAGGGTCATGAAGCCTAAATCATTGGGGCGCGTCATCGTCTGGTATGTGCAACTGTTTCAAGGCACACCGCTTCTGATGCAGCTTTTCCTCACCTATTTCGGCATGGCCTTGTTTGGCATGCCGACCACCCCCCTGTTCGCGGCCACACTATGTCTGATACTGTATGCCAGCGCCTATTTGACGGAAACGTGGCATGGTTGCGTGGTATCCATTCCCGTGGGTCAATGGGAGGCTTCGGCCAGCCTGGCGCTGACTTTTCATGAACAGCTTCGACATGTGATTGTTCCGCAGGCCTTGCGCCTATCGATTGCCCCCACGGTGGGCTTGCTTGTGCAGATCATCAAGAACACCGCGCTGGCGTCGGTCATAGGATTCGTCGAGCTGACCCGCACGGGGCAAATCATTACCAACGTGACCTACAAGCCCTTTTTTGTCTATGGGGTCGTAGCGTTGCTGTATTTCGCCATCTGCTTTCCATGTTCGCTGTACGCCCGCAGGCTGGAAAGAAAAACTGAAATCCTATACTGAGAGGATACTCATGCAAAATGAGAAGAAAGAATCCGCGTATCTGGTCGAAATCACGAACCTGCATAAAAGCTTTGGCGATGTCGAGGTGCTCAAGGGGATTGATCTATACGTCAAGCCCAGCGAGGTCGTTTGCATTATCGGCAGAAGCGGTTCCGGCAAGAGCACACTGTTGCGTTGCATTAATGGGCTGGAAACTTTTCAGCATGGCGAGCTTTCCGTTGGGGGCAGGGCGCTGGAGCACGACAATGTGCGGGCCATGCGGGAACTGCGCCAGAAGGTTGGGATGGTATTCCAGCAGTTCAATCTGTTCCCCACGATGAGCGCGGGCGAGAACATCATGCTGGCGCCGAAGCTGGTGCGAAAACTGTCCAAGCCGGAAGTTCGGAAACTGGCGGATGTTTTGCTTGCTCGCGTTGGGCTCGAAGGCAAGTTCGACAGCGCACCGCATCAACTGTCCGGGGGGCAACAGCAGCGGGTTGCGATTGCGCGCGCGTTGGCCATGAATCCGGACGTCATATTGTGCGACGAAATGACGTCCGCGCTGGATCCGGAGCTTGTTGGCGAGGTATTGCGCGTCATCGAGAGCCTGGCCAACGAAGGTTCCACCCTGATCATCGTGACGCACGAAATGAATTTTGCCAGGAAGGTTAGTGATCGCGTCGTTTTCATGCATGAGGGGAAAATTCATGAGGAAGGACCTCCCGAGCAGATTTTTTCGTCTCCGAAAACACCGGAACTGAAGAATTTCCTGTCGTTCGAGGGCGGAGCGCCGGGGCCGGGTGCATAGATACGGGTGGATTTATTTAACTTTTAACCGGACACTAGTGGGACGGAATTGAATAAAGGAGCCGGAATATGCCGACACAGAATCAGACTAGCGCCAGTCAAACCGCTTATCCCGTGGAAGTCGAATTCCCCGATATCGGCATATATGCCCAAGGCAACACCGGAATTCCCTATGTTTTTACTTTCGACAGCAATGTGCCAGGGCCGCATGTCATGGTCAATGCCCTGACGCATGGCAATGAAGTTTGCGGCGCGATTATCGTCAAAGCGCTGCTCGATCTGAACGTGCGGCCGCGCCTGGGCAAGTTGACGCTTTCGTTCGCCAACGTCGACGCCTACGCTCGATTCGACCGGGCAAAGCCGGATGCGTCGCGTTTTGTGGATGAAGATTTCAATCGCCTCTGGAAGGCTGCCGTGCTCGATGACGCATCGCGCAGCTCCATCGAACTGGCCCGCGCCCGCATGCTGCGGCCGGTCGTCGACACGGTCGATTACCTGCTTGATCTGCATTCGATGCATGAACGCAGCGCGCCGCTTATTGTCAGCGGCCCCCTCGAGAAAGGAGTGCGGTTTGCCCGCGAGCTTGGCATCCCGCCGACCACTATCTGCGATGAAGGCCATCCTGAAGGTCGCCGCATGCGCGATTACGCGGGTTTTGGGGATCCATCCAGCGCAAAGAACGCACTATTGGTTGAGTGCGGCCAGCATTGGGAAGCCGCCTCGGTGGCTATCGCCCGGGCCAGTACGGCACGCTTTCTGAGTTTGGCCGGAGTCGTCGATGCCGATGATCTTCCAGCGGACTGGTCCGCGCAACCGGCTACGGCGGGGCGCGTCGTTCGAGTCACCCATCCGGTCGTGGCAACCAGTATGGATTTCCGCTTTGCCGGCCCCTACACGGGCCTGGAAACCTTTCCCGAGGCCGGCACTGTCATTGCGTGGAGTGACGGCGAACCAATCACGACACCCTATGCGAATTGTGTGCTGGTCATGCCGTCTCTGCGTCAATTGCGTCCCGGGGTCACGGTGGCCAGGCTGGGCGAATGGGTGGCCTGGCAAGTGTGAATTTCGTCTACGACGCCTTCGGGTCAACTCATCGGTTGTCAATTCAGAAATAAATACGAATGACTGAGGTCGCTATCGTTGATGTAGATGAGCTCCGTATAATTGTTAACAATTGCATTGTTTTCAATCATGATATAGAATTCTCCTCATGAACACACAAGTGCTTAAATCAAGGCTCGCCGAAAGTAGCGGCAAGCTGATGTCCGAGCTAGAGAATGCGGTGGTATTCCGCTTGTTTTCTGATCGGGCAATGCCAACGCTAACCGTGCCCGAGCAGATCGCCGCGCAAATTGGCGATGACGTCATCAAAGGACGGCTCGAGGCGGGTGCGCCATTGAACGAGCAAACGCTTGCCGACAAATTCCAAGTAAGCCGTGGCCCGGTCCGCGACGCCATCCGCATACTTGAGCGTGAAGGAATGGTCACCATGTACCCACGGCGCGGCGCGGTGATCACTAACCTTACGGTCGAAGAAGTGAAAGAGGTGTTCGAAATTCGGGCGGGCCTCTTTGAAATCGTCGCGCGAAAGATCGCCGAACACCACACTGAGGATTTCATGGCTATGCTGGAGGCGGGCGTGCAAAAGCTCGAAGAGCTTGCCGCGCTGGACGATGATCGTGGCCTTTTCGCCCAAACTTCTTATCGTCTTTCCATATTGGCTGTGCGCAATTGCAATAACCGGCGGTTGGCCCACATGCTCACTTCAATCTCGCTGCAAACGTTGCGCTATTCCTCCATCGGATTCCAGTCCAAAGCTCGGCGGCAAGCGTCGGCGAAGCTCTGGCGCAGTGGCTTGATCGCGCTACAGCGTGGTGATTCCGCCGCATACATCGCAATTGCTCGCGAACGGATAGAACGTTCCGCGCAAGAGATCGTGCGCCGCCTCTCTGAATCTTCTTCTGAATCATTTCCGACGCATGAATAGACCTGACGAATCAATAACACCCGCCGCGGGCGCTGGCCCGTTGGCAGGGCTCAAAGTCATCGAAATATGTTCGACGATAGCGGGGCCTGCTTGTACTCGGTTACTGGCGGATTTCGGTGCCGACGTCATCAAGATAGAGCCTCCGCAAGGCGATGGTATTCGTCAAATGGGTAAGCATGTCGGCGACGTCTCCCTTTATGCCGCGACGATTCTACGAGGCAAGCAGTCGATCGCGCTCGACTTGAAATCGGAAGAGGGACTGGAGATTGCGCGGGCGCTGATTAGGCGCGCTGACATTCTGGTCGAAAACAATCGGCCAGGTGTCATGGAGCGCCTGGGGCTGGGCTATCCGGAACTGTCCGCCGAAAACCCAGGACTCGTCATGGTGCGCATAAGTGGGTACGGTCAGGACGGGCCCTATGCCGCTCGGCCCGGCTATGGCGCCATCTGTGAAGCGGTTGGAGGCGTGCGGTACATGACGGGTGATCCGGACCGTCCGCCAGCTCGGGTTGCGCTGGCGACAACAGATTACCTGACGTCGGTGTACGCCGCCTTCGGCGCGGTCATGGCTATACTCGAGCGCGGCCGTACAGGCCTAGGCCAAGTGATCGACGCCGCACTGTACGAGACCTCGTTTACTCAAATGGAGCCGTACGTGCCAGCGTTCGAAAAGCTGGGTTTCGTTCCTAAGCGGGTAGGCCCCAACTTGCCGACCATGGCACCCAACAGCCTTTATCCAACTGCAGATGGGCAATGGATTCTTATCGCCGCCAATAGCAACATCATTTTTCGGAGGCTCGTTGATCTGATGAAGCAGCCCGAGCTGATGCTCGATCCGCGCTTCAGCACCATCCGCGCAAGAGGTCAGGCGCCGAACATGAAGTCCCTGGACGAAATCATTGCGGCCTGGACCCAGCGGCAGAATAGCAAGGAACTCGAGCGTCAACTGATTGCGCAGTCGATCCCGGCTTCGCGCATCTATACCATTGCCGACATCTATGCAGATCCTCACTTCGAGGCTAGGAACATGCTGGTAAAGGTACCGCATGCGCAGCTTGGGTCCACAACGCAGGCGGGCATCGTGCCTAAGCTTTCGCGGACGCCCGGATCCATCAGACATTCAGGGCCCGATATCGGCGCTGATTCTGAGCAGATCCTCCGCAGTCTTGGCATGGATGCTGAGCGCATAGAAGATCTGAAGGCTCGAAAGATAGTTACATATGCACCCGTCAAGACGCCGGCGACCGAAGCAACCACGACACTGAAAGGCGCCGTATGAAAGACCACAGCACGGCAGCGGTTACAGACGAATGGGCCGCTGAGCTGCAAGAACTTAAACTGCGGCGTGAACAGGCTGCTGCCATGGGGGGCAAGGAAGCTTTGGCAAAGCACAAGGCTCGAGGACGTCTGAACGTGCGCGAACGGATCGACACGCTAGTGGATCCCGGCACCTTCCGGGAACTGGGACGGATTACAGGGAAAGGGAGTTACGACGAGGCAGGTTTCTTGAATCGCTTGAGCCCCGTCAACGCTGTAATCGGAACGGGTCGAATTAACGCAACAAAGGCGGTCATCTCGGCCGACGATTTTACGCTGCGAGGCGGATCGTCCGAAAGCACTTTGTCTGACAAATGGGTGTATGCCGAAAGAATGGCGCTGGATTTCGGGCTTCCTCTGATCAGGCTGGTCGATACGGCAGGCGGCAGCGTCAAACTACTCGAGTTACAAGGAAGTAGCAAAATTCCTGGCTATGCACACTGGCCGGTGGTTCCTTTGATGGCTAAAGTGCCTGTGGTTGGTGTAGCGTTGGGCGCATGCGCGGGACTGGGTGCAATCAAGGTACTGATGTCGCATTTTTCTGTCATGGTGCGTGATCAGGCTCAAGTGTTCGCGGCCGGCCCCCCAGTCGTTAAACAGGCTTATGGTATCGAGATCGATAAGAACGCGTTGGGCGGCTACGCCGTGCACCGTCGCAGCGCGCTGGTATATAACGAAGCAGAAAGCGAAGAAGATGCATTCGAACAGGTTAGGCGGTTTCTGTCGTACTTGCCATCAAACGCATCTCGGCTGGCAAGGCGGGTCACTAATAATGACCCAGCTTCGCGGGCGGACGAATGGTTAAAGAACGCCATACCTAGAGACAGACGCAAGATCTTTGATCCGCGCAAGATCATGCGCTCGGTTTTTGATAAGGACTCCATTTTCGAAATCGGACGCCACCAGGGGGGCTCGACGATTACAGCGCTGGCCCGACTCGACGGCTATCCCGTGGGTGTGCTGTGCAATGACCCTAAGGTGGCCGGCGGCGCTATGACCTTGGGCGCTTCCTGGAAAATCGAGCGCCATGTGAAGTTGTGCGAGGTGTTTCATTTACCAGTCGTCAATCTCGTTGATCAGCCAGGTAACGCCACAGGGCCGGACGCGGAACTCAGCGGAACTTTGCTGGGTGCTTTGCGTGTACTGACCACGATCGAGAACAGCACGGTACCATGGGTCTCCATTATTTTGCGACGCGCTTTCGGCATGGCCGGCGGCTTACATGCGCCCAAGTATTTTCCGAAGCTGAATCATCGCTTTGCGTGGCCTTCTGCCCGATGGGGGTCAATTCCCATCGAAGGCGGTGTAGCCGCCGCGCACCGCAGCGAGATTGCAGCCGCCGATGATCCTGCAGAAGAGCAGGCGCGACTAGAGGCCTATTATCATCGCATTGCGTCTCCATTTCGCACAGCAGAAAAACTAGGCATCCTGGACATCATTGATCCTCGTGAGACCCGGGAGTTGTTGTGCGACTGGGTTGAGGATGCCTGGGCCCTAATAGAGGCGGAGTCATGTTCAAGAAAGTTGTAATTGCGAATAGAGGCGCGATCGCCTCCCGTCTATTGCGCGCGCTGCACGAAATGGGTATCAAGACGGTGGCGGTATATTCCGAAGCCGATGCATCTTTGCCTTATCTGGCACAGGCCGATGAGGCGTGGTGTATCGGAGCTCCGCCGCCGGCGGCCAGCTATCTGGATCAAGAAGCCTTGATCAATGTTATCCAGCGATTGGGCGCTGATGGGTTGCATCCGGGCTACGGTTTTCTAGCAGAAAATCCGGATTTCGCCAGACGCGTGACCGAGGCCGGAGCACGCTTCATCGGCCCCAGTGAAGCATGGATCAGACGTATGGGCCACAAGACCCGTGCCCGTGACTACATGATCAGTCATGGTTTGCCGTCATTATCCAGTTCTTCACTGCTGAGCTCGGGGCTGAATGAACTGACTACTGCCGCTGAAGCTATCGGCTTCCCCATCATGGTGAAGCCAGCATCAGGAGGGGGTGGCATAGGGATGTTTCGTGCCGACAACCCGGCGGAGTTGCTGCAGGCCTGCACACGCGCAAAATCGCTGGCCAACCGCAGTTTTGGCAGTAGCGAGATCTATCTCGAGCGGTATCTCGAGAAGCCTCGGCATATCGAATTTCAAATCCTTGGCGATCGCCACGGCAACGTGTGCCACTTGTATGAGCGCGATTGCTCGATCCAGAGGCGCCACCAGAAAATTATCGAAGAGTCGCCAGCACCTGGCATATCGCGTGAGCGTGTCAGCCGGTACGGTAATCTGCTGGCGGGCATCTTCTCCCGTATGGGCTACGACAACATTGGAACGGTCGAAACTTTGTACGAGCCTGATACCGGCTTTAACTTTCTAGAGATGAATACTCGTCTGCAGGTGGAACATGCCGTCACAGAAGAAACCACCGGTATCGATATCGTCAAAGCACAAGTCGCCTTGGCATTTGGTGAGTCTTTGGAAAGTTTGTTGCGAGATGGTGTCAGCCAGAAAGGCCACACGATCGAAGCCCGCATCTGCGCCGAAGACCCCTATACCTTTTTACCATCGACCGGCACGTTGCGAGCGCTGGCATTTCCCACAAATGCAGGCGTTCGCGTAGAAACAGGCTTTTCCGTTGGTAGCACCATTACCCCCTACTACGACTCCATGATCGCCAAGCTGATCGTGCATGGCGACACCCGCGATGCCGCCATTGAACTCATGATTAGATCTCTGAACGAGACGGTCGTCGACGGCGTGAAAAGCAATATACCGTTTCTGCGCCATGTAATCGACAGCCCACAATTTCGCGCGGGCGCCGTGCATACCGGGCTCGTCGAGGAGCTGAAGAAAACATCATGGAAAAAACCGGTCGGGATTTGTCCGGCATCGCAAACAGGAGAGCAGGCACATGTCACGATTTGAAGTTATCAGTGAGGTTACCGGTACCGTCTGGAAGGTCGAGGCCCAAGTGGGCCAAGCTGTGGGCGATGACGATGTCATCTTGATCGTCGAGTCAATGAAGATGGAAATTCCCATCACGTCAATGGATTCAGGCACAGTGGTTGAAGTATTGGTTTCCCAGGGCGATGTCGTATCCGAGGGGCAGCATGTCGCGACTATTGAACGATAAGCGCGTGCCTCGGCACTGGGTGGTCGACGATAAAGCTCTCAATGAGGAGGCAGTATGGTGCATGCATTGATTACTTCGCTCCGTCGGAAAATGAAGCTACCTGTAATTTCTGCCCCCATGTTTATTGTGTCCAACCCGTTGATGGCCATTGCGCAGTGTGCCAGTGGCATTATCGGCTCGGTACCCGCGCTGAATGCACGCCCGCAAAGCAAGTTGGACGAGTGGCTGACGCAGATCGATACCGCCCTGGACGAACTGAAGAAGAGCGACCCGACCAGGGTTGTAGCGCCCTATGCGGTGAATCAGATCGTGCATCAGTCTAATGACCGCTTGATGGATGACATGGCTGTCTGTGCCGAACACAAGGTTCCACTCATCATCACCAGCCTGCGTGCACCTAACCGCGTCGTCGAACAAGTGCATGACTGGGGAGGCATCGTCTTTCATGACGTCACGACCTTGCGCCATGCGCGCAAGGCGCTGGACGCTGGCGTGGATGGTTTGATTTTGGTCTGCGCGGGTGCCGGCGGGCACGCTGGCACCCTCAGTCCATTTGCGCTCCTGGCCGAGATAAGGCAAATCTTCGACGGTCCGGTGGCGCTGTCGGGCTCCATCACGCGCGGGCAGGACATCCTGGCTGCACAGGCCATGGGTGCTGATTTTGCGTACATGGGAACGCGCTTCATCGCAAGCGACGAAGCCAACGCGGATGCCGCCTACAAGCGGATGCTAGTCGACGCAAACGCAAGCGACATTCTTTACACGCCATTTTTTACCGGTATTCCTGGCAATTATCTGGTTCCGAGCATCGTGGCCGCCGGCCTGGATCCTTCTGAACTGCAGATATCGGCAGCCGGTACGCCAACTTTTGGTAAAGAACGCAAGCCTTGGCGCGACATCTGGGGGGCGGGGCACGGCGTAGGCAGCATCGACGCCATATCCTCCGTGTCTCATATCGTTGAGCGTTTAGAGCACGAATACCATGCCGCCTGGCAATCTCTGGATACGGTGGTGAGTATTCAAACAATTCTATCGGAGGAGAGTGCATGTTAGCCGGAAGCGAACTGACTGATGAGGTGGTGCAGGCCATTACGGCATTGCTAGGTTCCGATACTCAAATGGCTGCCAGTGTGGGCCAAAGAGTGCGCTTGCTCGGCGTAGCGCCGACTATGGATACGCGGCACAAGCTGACCGTCGCAGCTGCCAGCGCAATAGGCGCCTACGCGTTGGCTGTAGAAAAATGGTGGCATATGGCTAAAGGGCAGCGTCAAACCATTGCTATCGACTGCTTGCAGGCTACCTGTGCATTGAATCCTGGACAGTTCCAGCGGCAAAATGGCTACTCCATTTCAGCCGCCTCCCTTTTTACAGAGCTGAAAGCTGGTTTTTACCAGACTGCGGATGACCGTTGGTTTTATCCTGTCGGATCCTATCCTCACCTGCGGGACGGCGTCCTGGATACGCTGCATTGCGCCAATACGGTCGACGCCTTGGCAGCGGCCATAGGTGCACGGCAGGCGGACGAGCTCGAACAGGCCTTTGCACAGCGCAAACTGCCCGGTGTCTATGCAAGGTCGCCGGATGAGTGGAGATCGCATGAGCAAGGTCGATTTTTGTCGCAAGTCCCGGTCGTACAGATCGAAAAAATCGCAGATAGCGCGCCCGAGTTTCCCGCCGGTCAGAACAGGCCGCTGGACCGAGTCCGCGTGCTGGATATGGGACACGTGATTGCGGGACCTGTCGTGGCTCGTAGTCTGGCCGAACACGGCGCTGACGTGTTGCGTGTTTCGCCCCCGCTGATGCAGGATGCTTTTCGACAAACTGTAGACACCAATATTGGGAAAAGGTCCGGCTTCATCGACTTGGATCAAGAAAGGGATCAGCAAAAGATGCAAGGCCTGATCGCCGGGGCGGATGTCATGGTTCAGTCCTGGCGAACCCACAGTCTGAAGAACAGAGGCTTTGGCGCCGAAGAAGCGGCTGCCATACGTCCAGGCATCATCTATGTATCGGTCAGTGCTTTTGGAGACCAGGGTTCATGGGCGTTGCGCGGCGGATTCGAGCAACTTGGACAAGCCGCGAGTGGAATTGCCTTGACTGAAGCTCCGGGACGGCCACGGCTGGTACCTACTCAGCTTCTCAATGACTACCTCACCGGTTATCTAGGCGCGATGGGCGCCATGTTAGCAATGATGCGGCGGGCAGAAGAAGGCGGTAGCTACCACGTCAAGGTGGCGCTTACGCGCACATCAATGTGGGTGCAGGACTTGGGCCTGGTCTTGCAGGATGAGCTGGGCAGTAAGGTTCGGGCTCTGACGACTTTATCGCCTTTACTGCAGTCCAGGTCAACGCCATTCGGCATTCTTGAACAACTGCCCCCCGTGGCCCAGTTCTCCCGCACTCAAGCACAATGGGCGCTTCCGCCTGCTCCTACTGGGGCACATGAAACGTGTTGGCTTTAATGCCGTAGAGACAGAGCGTTTTTCCTTCAACCACTAAGCTGAGTCAGTAAAAATCTATAACTGGAGTAGACAATGTTAAAACTAACAATTCTGGCCGCAGCGGCCGCCGGTCTGGCTATCGGGCCCATTTCATCATTCGCGTCCAGCAGTTATCCCGACAAACCAATCAATGTTGTGATCGGGTTTGCGCCCGGAGGACCTACAGACTCTCTTGGCCGTGTTCTCTTCAAAAAAATATCTGAAGAGCTTGGCGTACCGATGGTAATCGAAAATAAACCTGGCGCAGGGGGCAATATTGCGGCGCAAGCAGTTGCCACTGCTAAGCCAGATGGCTATACATTGATGTTTGCCAGTGTGGCCATAACCATTGCACCTTTCCTATATGACAAGCAGAACCTGGCGCCCAAGACGGCCTTTGCCGCAGTTGGGTGCTCGTCGGCTGTGCCACTCATTCTGCTAGTGCCAAAAAAAGTTAAGGCCAATACGGCACCGGAGTTCTATAAACTGATGCGGGACAATCCGGGAAAATATTTTGCAGGGAATTCAGGCAACGGAACGATCGACCAGCTTGCCGCACTCGACATCGCTAGTAAGCTAAACCTGAAATTTGAAGCGGTTCCCTACAAAGGTAACGGCCCCGCCCTTACTGGCCTGATGTCAGGCGACACCAACTTTATGTATTCCGGCTCCTTCAATAGCGCACTTCCATTTATACAAAGCGGAGATCTTAAGGCCTTGGCCGTTACATCGACCAAACGCTCCGAGGTACTGCCCGACGTGCCAACCCTAAGCGAATCGATTCCGAAGCTTGCGGGCTTCAATGCTCAAGCATGGCAGGCCGTGATGGCGCCCAAAGGCACTCCGCCGGAAATGCTGACCAAGGTCAACAAGGCATTGAATGCTGCGTTGAAAGACCCAGAAGTGCTCAAAAGTTTGCATTTCCAAGGTGCGCAGGTCATGAATACAACGCCGCAGGAATGCCAAGCGTTTATCGACGGCGAATCGGACCGCTGGTCAGCCATGATCAAGGAGCTGGGAATTCATAACTAGCCAAGATGCCTGCTGGGTACGGGCCAGCGCGCTATCTTTGGCAATGGCTTGGGCAGCGATGTCACTGCAGTGATGGTCGGCATGCGTCACACATTCCGCGCCACAGGCGCGGCCGATGAGGGATGGGTAAATGGCCAGAGTGCTGGCCTTCAGTTCGACGAATGCCGTGCCGGCCCTTTCGCAGGAGCCGGAACGATCTCAATCCAGCTTGGCTGCTCGCCCACAGCATAACGCCCCATCAGGGCGAGGCTGCCGGTGGCAGGGTGACTGGCAAAGACGGCGATCTGGTGCTCTTCTGCCTCGCGCACAGCAGGAACCGGCCATTCGGCTCGATGGGGTTGTGCAGGGTGCTGATACCGCTGATCTCGATCTCACCGACCTCCGCCATGGCGAGCATCACGGCGACCAGGACTTTGCGTGGCTCCTGCGCGACGACAAATCGAGCTTAGGTCGTCCCAGGGCCACAATATGCATCCCTCAAATTCCAGTGGATGGAAATTTTGCTAAACTGCGCCATGGTCTCCACCCCTCCTCAGATGCCACGCCGGCAGCACCACGAAAACCCGGTACTGAACCGTTCCTTGGTGCGCGGCGTGGAGATTCTTCGCGCGTTCCAGCCGGGTGTGGATCTGCTCGGCAATGGGGAGATCGCGGAGCGCACTCGGCTTTCGCGCGCCACTGTCAGTCGCCTGACGCAGACGCTGGTTGAATGCGGGCTGTTGGAGTACGAGCGGGGCCGGCGTGCCTATCGGCTGGCCGCGCTGGTGTTGAGCCTCGCGCATGCGATGCGCACGGGGTCACCCGTGCTGGGTGTGGTCGCTCCGTTAATGCGGGCGTTGGCCGAGAAGATGCGCATCAACGTGGGGCTGGCAACCGCAGATCGCGATGAGATGGTCTATCTGGAATCGTTTCGCTACAACCGCAAGTTGGCGCTGCGCAATGTAGTAGCCGGCCAGCGTGTGCCCATGGAACTCACTTCGCTTGGCAGGGCTCATCTTGCGGTGGTGGATGATGCGCAGCGCAGCGCGCTGCTTGTACAGTTTCGGCAGCGGCACTCCGCTGGCTGGCACTGCCTGCGTGAAGAAATGGATGCCGCCAAGCGCGACGTCAATGCGAAAGGCTGCTGTGCAGCCTCGTGGCAGCCGGAAGTCGTCGCTATTGCCGCGCCGCTTGTCCTGCCGGGGCGACCCATCTACGTTCTGAACGTCAGCGTCAGGACCACGGCCGGTATCGCGGCGACGGAGAAGCAACTGAGCGGGCCGCTGCTCACGCTTTGCGAGCAAGCGAAGACTGCGCTGCTGATCGCCGACGCGTAAGACGTCGGCGCGGCCGGCATCGACATGCTGGGCGTGCCCTATCGCGCCGGTGTCCCGGCCGTCGTGGCGGTCCTCAACAAACACATCAACGATGCGCTCAAGCTGCCGGAAATCCGCAACAAGCTGGCAACCGCAGGCATCGAGCCGGAGGCGACGACGGCCGATCAGTTCTCCTCGCTCATGAAGACGGACCTCGCGCACTGGCAGAAGGTGGTCGAGAAAATGCCTCAATTGAAGATCAATTAGTAACGGCCCGGCTCTCGCCAGGGTCGGCATCCTTACCGATTACTCATCGTGCGCAATTCGGCTGCGGCGCCGTGTGACGCCAGTACAACGGGCCTCCGTTTGCCGGAAAGGGCGACATTCAAATCACAAAAATCGAGGAGCCCGTGGTCTTTCGGGCTTCCAGATCCTTGTGCGCCTGCACCGCGTCCCGCAAGGCGTACTTTTGATTGATTTCGATGCGGATGCGGCCTGTTGCCACATGGCCGAACAGCTCATCGACCAATTGCGCCTTTTCTTCCGGATCGGCAATGTAGTCGGCCAGGCCGGGACGGGTAATGTAAGCAGAGCCTTTGCGTGCGAGAATTGCGGGATCAAATGGCGGGATTTTCCCGGAGGCGGTGCCCACGCACACCAGCAGGCCGCGGCGCTTGAGTGAATCCAGCGAAGCCATGAAAGTGTCTTTGCCCACGCTGTCGAACACCACTGAAACACCCACACCGTCGGTGATTTCACGCACGCGCTTGGCGACGTCTTCACGGGTGTAGTAAATGATATGGTCGCAACCGTGGGCGCGCGCCAATTCAGCCTTGGCCTCGGTAGAGACGGTTCCGATCACATTCAGCCCCAGAAGCTTGGCCCATTGGCACACAATAAGGCCCACGCCACCGGCTGCGGCATGCAGCAATATGGTTTCGCCGGGTTGGAACGGGTAGATCTTTCGGCACAAATAGGCGGCGGACAAGCCGCGCATGGTCATCGCCGCAGCGGTTTCGCAACTGATGGCCTCGGGCAATTTGATCAGCGGGTCAGCGGTAATCAGCCGGTCGGTGCTGTAAGCGCCCAGTGTGTTGACGAAGCCCGTATAGGTCACACGATCGCCGACCGCCAGATGGGTCACGCCGGGACCGACGGCTTCGATCACACCAGACGCCTCGTTGCCGATGCCGCTGGGCAGCGGAACGGGGTAAGTGCCCTTGCGAAAATAAGTGTCGGCGAAGTTCAAACCGACGGCTACGTGGCGGAGGCGTACCTCTCCTGGTCCGGGCGCCCCCACGTCAACCTTCTCAAAACGCAGCACCTCGGGTCCGCCGGTTTCATGGAATTTAACTACTGTCGTCATGTTGTCTCCCGTACTGTAAAAGATAATGCAAATTGCTTGCTGTCTGCCGGTTCTTTGGTTGCGCCGGTCGCGGCTGGAATTGTGTCTGCTTATCCAGCAATGCCAGTGCGTCCAGTGACTATTACATCATTTGACTTGGCCCGATGTTGCGCTTTGCTTTACATGCCATGGGGTTTGCAAATCATGACTTTGCGTGCCCGCGGGCTGTTTACGCCAAAAGAAGTTTCGCACTGGCTGGGCAGGTCGCGCCAGCAGGCTCTGGCATACCGCCGATCCGGCTGGCGTGGCCAAGTATAATATATTTATGTCGACATTAATAAAATAATTTGATATTGTACTCAAACACTTAAAGGAACGACGACGCGTCGCAGGCCTGTGGTACGTGACGTAGTGCGTGGCAGCTAGGTGAATTGCCTGGCAAGTACTAGGAGATATCAATCATGATGAAAGTGGATCGGCTGACTGCCTGCATTGGTGCCGAGGTGTCGGGCGTGAGCTTGGGCGATGCATCCCGCGATGCCTCGCTCTTTGAAGAAATCAAAGCGTTGTTGCTCAAGCACCGCGTCCTTTTTTTCCGGGATCAGGACATAACGCGGGCGGAACATGTCGCCTTTGCGCGGCGTTTCGGAGAGCTGGAAGAGCATCCGGTTGCGGGAAGCGATCCAGAGCATCCCGGCCTGGTGCGGATCTATCGGTCGGAAGCAAAAAATCCCTACGAAAACAACTACCACACCGATGGACTTTGGCGGCCGAAACCGTCCATGGGTGCCGTGTTGCGCTGTGTCGAGTGTCCCGAAGTCGGCGGCGACACCATATGGGTCAACATGGTCGAGGCTTACAAGCAATTGCCTGACGACATCAAAAAGCGCATCGACGGATTGAGAGCGAAAAGCAGCATCGAGCACTCGTTTGGTGCGGCAATGGATATTGAAGAGCGCCGCAAGCTCGCGGCACAGCATCCCGAGGCGGAGCACCCCGTGGTGCGCACACACCCGGAGACTGGCGAGAAAATCCTCAGTGTCGCCAGCTTCACGACGCATTTCGTCAACTACCATACGGCCGAGAACGTGCGCTATGGCCTGGACAAGACGCCCGGAGCCAGCCTCCTGCTAAACTATCTGCAGAGCCAGGCATCGATTCCCGAGTATCAGGTCCGTTTCCGTTGGAAGCCCAACAGTGTTGCCATCTGGGACAACCGCTCGACTCAGCATTACGCGGTCATGGATTATTGGCCGGCTCCTCGCAAGATGGAACGCGCCGGAATTGAAGGGGATATTCCTTACTGATGGTGTGCCCTATTTTTTTTCGTGACGGTAACTTCGGACCGTGTAATTTCGAATTGTGAAGCTCGAAAAAAATGGACTTCATGCTACGCCATGGCTCGACATAAAACGCAGAACATTCCTGACCTTTCCACGCTCCTTACGCCCAGAAACTCATTGATGCTGGCTGTCGAGCGGGCGGTGCTGCGTGGCCAGGAATGGGCGTACGCCTCGGCGCCGATTGCCGAGCAGATTGCTGTCCGGCTGGCGGGCGTCATCACGCTCGACTTGGTGAAAGCGGGGCAACGCTTGCTGGAGAAAGACATCAGCGAAGTGCTGCGAGTGAGTCGGGCCCCCGTGCGCGAGGCGATGCGCATACTGGAGCGCGACCGCCTCATCGAGTTTCAGCCTCGGCGTGGCGCAATCGTCACCGCGCCCGACGAGAATGAGCTTCGCGATATCTTTCGCGTGCGCAGTGTCCTTTACGTCACCATGCTCGAAGAGGTGGCGCGTGAAAGCCCGGCCGAACTCGAGGCATTGCTGACCGACCATGTACCCAAGCTGGCGAAAGCGGCCAATGAGTCGGCGGACGCCTATGCCGTGGAAAGCTTCCTTCTGAATTTTGCGACGGTCAGCCTGTGCCGCAATCGGCTCCTGGTCGATGTCCTGCATTCCATTTCTTTGCGGACTATGCGTTATGTCCGGCTGGGATTCGTGGCTTCGCCGCATGCGATCAAGACGTCGTACCAGGCCTGGCGTAAGCTGCAAATGGCCGCAACCAAGCGCGACGTCAAACAGCTCATTTCTCTTGCGTCCTTGCGCCTGGACGAGGCAAGAGAGGCTGCCATTCAGGCGCTCGATCCAAAACCGGAGCCAAGCCGGCGTGCACGTGCCCATAAAGCGGCGTAGCCAGCTCCTGCCCGGGCGTGGCGTGTGCGCCGCGGGTCAGGCCGTCACGGATTTTTGACTGGCCACGTTCACGAAGGCACGGACGGCGGGGGAGGGTTCCCGGCGCCTGGACGCAATGGCCAGATGAACCGGAAGGTTGAAGTCCGCGACGGCTCGATAACAGATGCCGGATTGTGAAAAATGGTGCATCGATTCCGGCACGACGACAACCCCGTAGCCAGCGGATGCGAGGCTGATTGCGGAAATGAAATCGTGCACGCGATAGTCGAGAAAAGCGGTGAAACCTCCTGCCGCCCCCAGTGCTGACAACACCTCGCTGAATCCCTCGTTCTCGTCGAACTGGGGCGAGATGAACGACTCGTCCTTCAGGTCTCCAGCGAGCAGCCGGGACCGGGCGGCCAATGGGTGGTTCTTGGCCATGGCGATCAAGAGACGCTCAGTCTGCACAATGGTTACCGCCAAGCCCGGCGGGTATTGCCGCCGGGGCCTTACGATGCCGATATCGATTTCACCATTGTTGAGCGCCTCGTATTGGCGCGGTGTTTCCATGGCGATTATTTCGATTCGCACATTGGCATGCGACAGGCGAAACTGACGCAGCAAATCGGACAGCACACCGCTACTGGCGCCCGATGCGACGAAGCCGATACGTATGATGCCCGCAAGCCCTCTGGCCGCGAGCCGTCCGATTTGATCCGCACGATCGATATGCCGCAAGGCTGCCACCGCTTCGGCATGGAATAGCTTGCCTGCATCGGTCAGGGTGACCGGCTGGCGCTTGTTGCGATTCAGCAAGCGGACGCCCAGTTGCTGTTCCAGGCGTTGAATCTGAGCGCTCAGCGCGGACTGAGCCACGTTGAGACGATCTGCCGCTTTGGAGAAATGCAATTCTTCGACGACTGCTGTGAAATAACGGAGTTGGCGGGCATCAATCATTTAATCTGATTTAACGAATAAAAATTCAAATTATTGATAATGATGTTATCAAAAAAAAGGAGTGAAATGTGGACTTCAGACCTAAGGGAGCCCTTCATGGAAGCAATACTCGCCGCGCCTCAACAGAACTTTCGCCTGTCGCGTCACGCAGACCACCCTCGAATCATGCATATAACCGTCGGCAGCGATGCGCTGGCCGGCTTTCTGGAAGATGTCCGGCGCATCGACGTGCAGAACCTCGAGTATGTGCCTTTCATGCGTTATCACCTGGCCGATCTGCTGGTCAATCGCCTTGGCGAAGCGTTCCCGCGCACGCTGCTTGACTTGGTCAAGGATCGTCGCCATGGCGGCTTTACCATCGGTCTTCAGGGGCTTTCGCAAGACGATGCCGACTTCGTCAAGTTCGGTACGGCAGTCGGACATATTCTGGGTACAAGCAGTCACGATGCCATGTCCGGCACTTATTATGCGCGCTTTGTTGTGCAGCATACCGACAGCAGCGACTCTTATCTGCGCCAGGCATACCGTCTGTTCACGATGCACACGGACGGCACGTTCGTCTCCGAGGCAACCGATTGGCTGCTGATGATGAAGTTTGCCGAGCGCAACGCGGTCGGTGGTGAATCCAGGTTTCTTCACCTGGATGACTGGAAAGAGTGCAGCTACTTCGTGAATCACAAATTTGGAACCAGGCCGTTTCTTTACAAGGCGCCCGGCTCCAAGAATAGCAGCGAAAGAGTTGAGCGGCCCGTTTTTTTCCAAAGCGAATTTGGTTTGTCGATGTCGTTCATCGACCAGTTCGTGCAGCCCGCAAATCGTGAAGAAGCCGCCTACCTGTATGCCTTGTCGAATTCCATGGAAACATCCGAGGGCACCAGGGAAGTTGGCCTGCCCGTGGGGGATCTAGTTGTTCTGAACAATTACTTCTATGTCCACGGGCGCGCGCCGTTTGAGCGCAATGAAGCGCTTTGCCGGGAACTGATGCGCCAGCGCGGTACGTTTGCGCAATGAGGCGGTAATCCGCCGATGCCTGGAATGCCTGCGCAACGAACGCTTGACGATCGGCCGCTTGAAGAAAACGTTGAGGATTGATGGATGAAAGACTCCCTTGGAAATGCCGGTACGCAACAGGTTGAGCAGGCCGGGAAAAAAAACCTGGCTGCATACGGAGCCAGGAGCGATGCCCCGGCACGATTGCGGCAGATGCTTTCATTGGCCGATTTTGAAGCGGCGGCACGAAGCCATCTGCCGCGCCCCTTATTTGGCTATATTTCAGGCTCCGCCGAAGACGGCATGTCCTGCATTGCGAATCGCACGGCATTTGAACGCCTGAAATTCAATCCCAAGGTCCTGGTCGATGTGTCTCGCCGATCACAGAAAGTGACGATGTTCGGCAATACATACTCGTCTCCATTCGGAATCGCGCCGATCGGCATCAGCGCCATTTCGGCCTATCGGGGGGATGTTGCGCTGGCACGGGCCGCGAAGGATGAAAATATTCCCGCGATTATGAGCGGCTCCTCCCTGATTCCCATGGAGACCGTTCACGCAGAAGCTCCGGGTACGTGGTTTCAGGCCTATCTTCCAGGCGACCCCACACGTATCGATGCGCTTATCGATCGAGTCAAATCGGCGGGCTTCTCAACCCTCGTCGTCACCGTCGATATTCCCGTATGGGCAAACCGCGAGAACAATGTACGCACAGGGTTTTCCTTGCCCCTGCGGCCTTCGCTGCGTCTGGCGATGGATGGAATCACTCGGCCTCGGTGGCTGTGCGGCACATTCCTCAAGACACTTATCAAACATGGGATGCCTCACTTTGAAAATTCCTTCGCAACGCGGGGGGCGCCGATGCTGTCAGTCTCTGCCATACGCGATACGACGGGCCGAGATCATTTGTCGTGGAGGGATCTCGAGCGCATACGCGCCCGATGGAGCGGGAATCTGGTGATCAAGGGCATTCTTCATGTCGACGATGCAAAACGAGCTGTTTCGATCGGTGCTGAAGGAATCATCGTGTCGAACCATGGTGGCCGTCAATTGGATGGCGCCGTCGAGCCATTGCATGTGCTGCCGCGAATTTGCGATGCGGTCGGGAACGATCTGGTCGTGATGATGGACAGCGGAATCAGGCGCGGCGGGGATGTGCTGAAGGCGCTGGCACTCGGCGCCCGTTTTGTATTCGCGGGACGCCCCTTCATGTATGCGGCCGCCGTTGGCGGCGTACCGGGTGTGCGACACGCCATCGGTCTTCTGCGGGACGAAGTCGATCGCAATATGGCCATGCTCGGTACGTGCGCGATCCAGGAAGTCAACCGCGGCATACTCGTCTAGCCGTAAGCGCTGCGCCATGCCCAGGAGTGTCCGGGCTTGCAAATTGATATGGGTCAATAACGTGGCATGAACTGCAAAATCGGTGTCGCGTAATGGAAAGTGTATAGCCCGCAGGACGCTCAAACTTGATCCATCATAAGTTTTGCGATTGCTTCAATCGACACGATTGGACGGTCAGCCAAAATTCTAATAGCAAGAGTCAGGAGACACAAATGCAGAAGCTAGAAATTCGCCCGCGTGCCTGATATTGCCTGACAGGCTACACAACAACGATGAATGTGCGGGTTAAGGAGACAATAGATGATAGTAGGTATTCACAGGGCAGGTATACACAGAGTCGCGGGGTTCATTCTCGGATTGGCTGTGTTTCTCGGTTTGGCCGCATCGCAGACGGTTCAGGCCGCCGGCGCCTGGCCTGAGCGGCCGATCACCATAATTTCATCATCCTCGGCGGGTTCGGGGCCGGATGCGCTGGCACGCGCCTTGGCCAAGCAACTCTCGGCGGCGCTCGGACAGTCAGTGATTGTAGAAAATCGGCCTGGCGCCACCGGTGCGATTGGCATCCAGGCGGTGGCCAGGGCGCCGAACGACGGCTATACACTGCTGTATTCCACGGCTTCGAGCACGGTCGTCAGGCCGTCTGTTGAAAAATCCGTGCCCTTCAACGTGACCAAGGATCTCGTTCCCGTCGCGGAAACCGCCGCGGGCGGAGTCATCCTCGTGGTCAATTCGGAAGTTCCGGCAAAAAACCTGAAGGAGCTGATTGCGCTGATCAAGGCTAGTCCCAATCAATACAGTTTTGGCTCATGGGGAAACGGCTCCAGCGGACATCTGATGATGGAATGGCTGAAAGGCCGGACCGGCATGCAGATGGCCCATGTTCCCTATCGGAACACGACTCAGATGCTTACGGAATTGGCGTCGGGTGTGCTAAAGGTGGGCTGGACGGACCCCAGTGCGCTGATCCCGTTCGTTCAGGCGGGAAAGATCCGTGCCATTGCGATCAGTGGCAATGAGCGTGCCCCGCAATTGCCGGACGTTCCGACGCTGGCCGAATCGGGCTTCAAGTTTGATCAGGTGGGCTGGTTCGGCATCTTTGCGCCGGCCGGCACCGATCCGAAAATCGTCAAGCGTCTGAACCTGGAGATCAACAAGATTCAGGGATCCGAGGAAATGGTCAAGTTGATGAAGAACCTCAATTTCTCGGCGCCGCCGCAAAAAACATCTGAAGAATTCAAGGCGATCGTCGAGCACGATCTGGCAACCTGGAGCAAGATCGCGACGGACTCCCACTTGGCCAACGGCCAATAGCTCTAACACCACTCGAGCAGGGCGGCAGTTCACGGACAGCTTGTCCTGGCTGTCTGCCGCCCCGCGCGTTCACATGTTTGCATGCAGGTATTTGCCTCGCTGATCAGCGAGGCAGGGGAGACAAAAATAATGAAAGCAGTACATTTCAGCGTTGCCGCTGTATTGGCAACTTGCGTCGGCCAGGCCGTCGCACAGCCCAACGTAACCCTCTATGGCAGTCTGGACGTCGGCATCGAATACCAGAAGGTCAGCGCGGGCTCGACAGGCGGCGCGAGGAACGATTGGGCTTTTGCGAACGGATCGAGCAAGGCCAATCGCTTGGGGCTCCGTGGGGCCGAAGATCTGGGCGGCGGATCAAGCATTTTCTTCGTGCTCGAGGGCGGCCTCGACCTTGCCACTGGCAACTCGGTGCCAAATGGCGTCCTGTTCAACCGCCGATCCATCGTCGGCGCCAAAGGGCCTTGGGGTGAGCTGTCCTTGGGTCGCGATTACACACCGGCCTTCTGGGCCATGGCGTATACGGACTACACCAAGTCCGGCATGTACGGCGGCGCCGGACCGACTTCGCAGATTGTCGAGCTCGGCCTTATCCGGCAATCGGATGGCGTGTTCTACACCTCACCGACGGTCAACGGATTCAGTGCCCGGGTGTTCTGGAGCAACGGCACCCCGGGTAGCACCCCGACGACGAATACCGGCCAGATGGTCGGCCTGTCGGGCCATTATGTATCGGGTCCGGCTGCCGCCGGGATTTTCTACGAGCAGAAAAGGGTCGAGGGCGTCGGTGCAAAACCATCGGGCACGAACCGCTACCAGGGCGTGACGGGACAATACGACTTTGGCCAGTTCACGATCAACGGCGGCTACTCGCGATACGATCCGGCCGGGCCGAACACGGCCACCTCGGGTACCATGAACAGCGTCTGGCTCGGTCTCATGGTTCCGGTGGGCGCCGCCCAGGTCAGTTTGACGCTCGGTCATATCCGCACGAGCCTGGCTGCGCCGGAAGATGGTAAAACCTGGCTGTACGGCCTGAATTACCTCCGCCCCCTGTCCAAACGCACCAGCCTCTATGCCGGGATTGGAAAGGCCAGCAACAATAATCACGCCGCGATATCCCTGGATACTGGCCAGCGCGCCATCTTCGGCAATGGCTTGGGCAGCGATGTCACCGCAGTGATGGTCGGCATGCGCCACACATTCTGAACCGCGGGCACCGCCCGCCGGATGGGTCGGGCCAATAGGCCATGGGTTTCCTGTCAGGCCTGGAAGCGCTCCTCCCACTCCCCGACCTCGGCCAGGCCTAGATATGTGTTGTATTCGGCCGCGCTGAGCATGCGGCCGCGCATTGCCCCGGTATGGCCGTCTTCGCGCTCATAGTCACCGGCGGTCGCATTCGGTCCGGTACACTCTTGACAGACTGGTAGCCGTTTTCGCGTCGCTGCGCGACCTGGCTGTCCTTGCGCGCGCATGGCGGAAACCAGGCCGCTGCGGCGCAGGCCCTGGGTATTTAGCCCTTCAGCGCGGTGCGCACACCGTACTTCTCCTGCAAGGCCTTCGCTCCCGCTTCGCTGTTGAGCCAGTTCTGGAACAGCCTTGCACCGTTCGGGTGCGGCACAGTGGCGGAGACTCCCTGCAGGGCGTTCAGATTACGGGCGCGGATCTGTGGCAACACGGCCAGTGATCGATCCCGTCTTCTTCAGGACTCCTCATCCCGCAGGTTCGTCCGAGCGCAGCCAACCGGTCAGGCTCCAGCGTGTTTGTTGGCAAGGTAGTACCGCGTGCGGAATCAGGCCGCTGTGAAAAATCGCCAACCTTGCTCCCATAGGAGGGATTCGCCGTATTTCCACATTGGGATTACGGGGCTCGTACAGGCAAAGCTCGCCGCCATGCATTGGATTCCACTGCAGGTTCAAATACAGCACGATCGATATTTTTCGATGGTCACTATCGCGATGCTGGTCAATGTGCTTTATGTAGCCTTTGCCCTTGCCATAACGCGCAAAATGGAACTCCTGGCTGCGCAGGCCAAGTTGATAGCGCTCGTTCAGCTCTTCGCGAAACTGCGCCATCCATCGGAAAAAAGGGTGGTTGGCTTGATGCGAATTGGGGTGAATCCAGCAGATCGTGTCGCCGCGGATGTCGGGCCGCCGTGCATCGCTTGCGCTGCGGCCTATCCCTTCCGTGTAGAAGTGCCCGTCTTCCCACAGATTCCAGCCTTGCATCAGCAAGGTAATGTGCCACGACAAGGGAATGACGGTGTCAGAAATAGCCCAGCCCTGTTTTTCCAGCGACCGGAATATTTCATCATGGTCGTTCATAAAATTCACCACTCCTTGGCCAAAACTTCGGTATGAGCAAAAATTTTACCTCGATCAAAGATATTGATGATCCCCATCTACGCTGATGGCCTGGCCGGAAATGTTTTTCGCGGCGGGAGACGCAAGGAATAGCGCCATCGCCGCAATATCGTGGACCGACACCATCCGCCGAAGGGATATCTTCTGCAGGTATTCTTCCTTCATTTCGTCGAAACCAATGCCCAGGGTATCCGCCCTGGCGGAAATCACGCGGTCCATCCGTTCCCCCTCGACGACCCCAGGCAGGATGGCGTTGACCCGGATGTTGTTTGGCCCAAGCTCGATAGCCAGAGATTTCATTAGGCCCACAATGGCCCATTTGGTGGCGGCATAGGGCGTGCGAAACGGGTATCCAAGACGCCCCGCCACAGAGGCCATGGCGATGATGCTTGGGTTCTTGGATGTTTCTTTCAATACCGGAACGGCCTTCCTTAGAAAATAGTACTGGCTGTTGAGGTTGGTGGAAATCGTGCGCTCCCACTGTTCGGGATCGACGTCTTCGACGGCCCCCGTCGGGCCCGCGATACCGGCGTTGTTGACAAGAATATCCAAACCGCCAAGCTTGGCTCGAGCATCGTCGACGATGCCATCCACTTGATCGCGGTTTGCCACATCCGCAACCCCTGCATGAAGCTGTGGCCGCTCGGTTTTCATTTTATTGATCGCAGCCTGGTCAATATCGCAAACATAGACCTGTGCATCGACTTCCAGAAATGCCTGTGCAATGGCGGCGCCAATGCCGGTTGCAGCGCCTGAAACCAATACTCGCAAGCCAGGTGCCGGTTTCAGAAGATCAATAGTGTTCATCAATTACCTCGAATAACGTAGTGGGTTGATACAGTACAACGGTTCGATTCTTCCGTAGCCATGGGACGCCTGGCATTTTCCTTGCCGGGCCGGTGGATCATTTGCGCAATTCCCCCGGCCCCTTGCCCGTCCATCTTTTCAGCGCCCGCCGAAAGTTTGCGGCGTCGCTAAAGCCAAGCAGCATCGCGATGTCATCGGTGCTCATCTTGGTGGTCTTCAAGTATTCGGTTGCCAGGGAGCAGCGCACGTCATCGGCGATTGCCACGAAAGATGTGCCTTCGCTCTCGAGGCGTCGCCGCAGCGTTCGACTCGTCATTTTCAAGGCGTCCGCGACGACTTCCATGCCCGGGAATACGCCGGGCTTTCGCATCAGCACCTGATAGACCTCTCCAGAAACACCGACGGACGTCTTTGCCTGGCCAATGAGCCTGTCGCAGGTTTCCTGCAAGAGCGTGGCTGTCAGCCTGTGGGCCAGCTGAGGCCTGTCCTCGAATATGGCACTGTCGTAATGAAGCGAACATTGCGGCTGGTCGAAGTAGCACGGGCAGCCCAGATACTCCGGGTAAACGTCGGCATACGCCGGCGCCGCATATGAAAAGCACGCTTTTGTCGGTGGGCAGGTTCTTCCGGCGACGTCCTGCAGATGCGTCACGTGCTGGGTAAACTGCTGCTCGAGCAGGAACTGGCGCAGTTCTCTCGATGGATTAGAGATGAACGCATCCGGGAACGTCCAGATTCCTTCGTTGGGATATTCGTTCCATTCGATTGTGAGCGTTGGCGTGGCGAGCTGGTGGTACTTGACTCCGAGCCGGAAATAATCCCGGAACGACAGGCAGGACATCAGGGCGTAGCCATACATCCCATAGGCGGACAAATGCAGACGGGATCCGACAATAAAAGCCGTAGCGGTATTGCGAGACAGCAGGACCGCATTTCTACAGACGGCGACGTATTGCCGGACCGAGGTCAATGCCGACGCATCGTAAATCTCGCCCGCGGCAACGTTGCTGCCCTTGAGGCTGTCCTCCGGAGCAATGCCCTGTTCGCTCAGAACCTCCACCAGCGCCGCGATTTTATAGGGCGCGTAGATGCGCTCGTTAAGCAAGGGCAGCTTTGACGACATTGCTTCTCCCCGGATTGTCCCATAACAACATTCAACTGTCCGAATATGACCTTTCGGGTGCCATCATATTTCACTAATATCAATATCACAAGAGGCAAGCTGAACAGCGGACCGCGCGCCAAACTCGCCACGGTCAGCGCAACACGCAGCGCCAATGCAACACCGTGGAGGAATACACGCATGAGCGGTCCCAATCGCAAAGTCATTATTTCTTGCGCCATCACCGGCGCAACGCATACGCCATCGATGTCTGAATTCCTGCCATTGACGCCCGCGCAGATTGCGACGCAATCCATAGAGGCGGCGGAAGCGGGCGCAGCCATTCTCCATTTGCATGCCCGGAATCCTTTGGATGGCCGGCCGACCCCTGCGCCCGAAGTGTTCGGGGAATTTGTTCCCCTCATCGCGGCAGCGACCGATGCGGTCATCAATATAACGACGGGCGGCAGCACACGCATGACATTGGCCGAGCGTCTGGCCTATCCCAGATTGGCCAAGCCAGAGATGTGCTCGCTGAACATGGGTTCGATGAACTTCTCCATCCATCCGATCGCGGCGAAAATTTCGTCATGGCGCCACGACTGGGAAAAAAGCTTTATCGAAGGGACGGAAGACACAATTTTCCGTAATACCTTCAAGGACATCAAGAAAATCCTGCTTGAGCTGGGCGCGCACGGCACACGCTTCGAGTTCGAATGCTACGACCTCGGCCATCTTTACAATCTGGCGCATTTCGTGGACCAGGGCCTTATCAAGCCGCCATTTTTCATCCAGTCGGTCTTCGGCATTCTTGGCGGACTCGGGGCCGATCCAGAGAATATGACAGTGATGCGGTCGACAGCCGACCGTCTTTTCGGGCGGGAAAACTACCTCTTTTCCATCCTTGGCGCGGGGCGGCATCAAATGCCGCTCGTGACGATGGGCGCCATCATGGGCGGAAATGTTCGGGTTGGCCTGGAGGACAGCATCTTTCTTTCAAGGGGTGTCAAGGCTGAAACGAATGCTCAACAGGTTCGAAAAATTCGACGCATCCTCGAAGAGCTTTCATTTGAAATCGCAACACCTGCCGATGCCCGGAAAATGTTGGGCCTGAAAGGCGCAGACTCGGTCGAGTTTTGACACCGTTGCCAGATCTGTGCAGCAGGATGTGAAGCATCAGGGGGTATGACGCTGTAGCCATTTCAAATCCGTACAACTCAGGAGACAAACATGATTTCTAGCCACATTATTCGTCCGTTGATTCTTTCCGCAGCCTTGTCGTCGCTCGGTGGCATGGCCTGCGCCGCGCCGGTGAAAATAGCTCTCATCGAGACCTTGTCGGGTCCGCAAGCATCCACGGGGAACACGTATCGCGATGCCGCTCGTTATGAAGTCGACAGGCTCAACGCTGAAGGCGGGTGGAACGGCGAACCGATCAAGCTGCTCGAGTACGATAATCAGGGTACGCCCAGCGGCGCTGCCGACAAGCTCAAAACAGCAATAGCGGACGGTGCGCAGTTGGTGATTCAAGGGGCTTCTTCGGCGATTGCCGGCCAGCTGAGCGAAGACATTCGAAAGTACGATATCCGTAATCCCGGCAAAGAGCTGCTGTTCGTGAATGTGGGTGCCGAGGCCATGGATTTGACCGGCGCCAAGTGCCATTTTCACTCGTTCCGGTTCATCAGCAATGCACAAGTCAAGATCAAGGCTCTGGTGGCTGCCATGAAGGCGGCCAATGTACTGGGTACGCGCGTTTATTCCATAAACCAGAACTATTCCTGGGGGGCGGACGTGCAGCAGGCTATCGAAGACAACGCGGCTAATGGCGGCTACGAGGTCGTAGGCAAGACCTTGCATGATGTCAACAAGATCCAGGATTTCTCGCCCTATGTCGCCAAGATCGCTGCCACGCATCCTGATACCGTCATTACCGGAAACTGGTCCAATGATCTTCTGCTTCTGATGAAAGCCGCCAGGTCCGGAGGGCTTAAAGTACGTTTTGCCACCACGTACATGGATCAGCCAGGCAATCTGGCCAATGCGGGCAGCGTCGCCCTGGGAGCGTACGTGGTCCATCCCTTTGATGCCGAGGCGGGCGGCAAGAAAAGCGAGGCGTTCTCCGAGGCATTCAAGGCCAAGGTAGGTCATTATCCCGTGTTTGTGGAACCTCAAACCGTTTTCGCGGTGAAGATGGTCGGCGCCGCCTTGAAGCAGGTAAAGCCCGAGAACGGAAAGTTGAACGTCAACAAACTGGCCCTGGCGATAGAGCAAACCAAGGTAGAGACTCCCATGGGTGAGTGGAGTATGCGCGCGGCGGATCACCAAGTCTTGTTGCCATTGGTCGTTTCCGTAGTATCCAAAGACGCGAAATTCAAGGTGGACGGAACCGACATGGGGTTTAGACCCGTCAAGCTGCTGACGGCCGACGAGGCGGCGACTCCGGCACAGAAAACCTGCAAAATGAAACGCCCCAGCTAGGCGCCTCCGGTTTCGCGTTCCTTTCCCATTCTGCAGAATGCCATCATCCAGGGTCGAGCCCGGATGATGGCTTAGCGTTTAAAGGTCATCATGGATTATTTTCTTGTATCGTTGTTGAACGGACTGATCTATGGGCTGCTGCTTTTCATGGTGTCCGCGGGGCTGACGCTGATTTTCGGCATGATGGGTGTGTTGAACTTCGCCCACGCCTCGTTCTACATGCTGGGGGCGTACTTTGCCTACCTGCTGGGCCCCTATATCGGGTTTTGGCCCGCCATTGCCTGCGCGACCGTGCTTGTCGGTTTGGTCGGGGTGGTCGTGGAGCGATACTTCCTGCGTCGGGTACACAAGTACGGCCATGCCCACGAACTGTTGCTGACTTTTGGGCTGTCGTTCATCATCGCGGAACTGGTGAAGCTTTTCTTTGGCAACTACCCCGTCAATTATCACGTTCCGGCCATGCTTTCGTTTTCCGCGTTTCACATCGGCCCTTTGGCATACCCCGTCTACCGCTTGCTTATGGGGGGCGTCGCGCTGCTGATGTTTGGCGTGATCTATCTGCTGCTCACCCGCACACGGGTTGGCATCATCGTACGTTCGGCCATCTACAAGCCGGCCATGGCCGAGGCTCTGGGCCATAACGTACCTCGAGTATTCATGGCTGTCTTCGGGGTGGGCGCGGCCCTGGCCGGGCTGGCAGGTGCTGTGGCGGGAGCCTTTTATACGACCAATCCGAATATGGCGATCGAACTGGGCGTCCTGGTGTTTGTCGTGGTTGTGGTCGGGGGGCTCGGATCGCTCGAGGGCGCGATGCTGGCCTCCTTGCTTATCGGACTGTTGACCGCTTTCAGCGTGGGAGTCGACTACAGCCTTGCCGATCTTTTCACCTGGCTCGGCGCGGGCGACTGGGCACAACGCATGGGCGGACTCTTCACCCTGAAACTGTCCGGCCTGTCGGCCACCATCCCTTATGCACTCATGCTGTTGATCCTGCTGGTGCGCCCCTCCGGGCTGATGGGCGAGAAGGAGTAAATGGTGAAGACACGTCGTTTTCTGTTGCTGGCGGCTATTTTCGGGCTGGTTCTGGTGCCTGTCTTGTTGAGCCAGTCGCTGGTCAACGCCGCGATCCAGATGCTTATTGCGAGCCTGTTTGCCTGCGCGTTCAGTCTGCTGTGCGGGCAAGGCGGCATGTTGTCTTTCGGGCATGCCGCCTATTTCGGGGTCGGTGCATTCGCCACTGTGCACGCCATGAACGCATTCAACGGCGCCGGGCTTCTTCCCACACCGTTCTTGCCTCTGGTCGGAGCGGCCATGGGGCTTGTGGTGGGCCTGCTTGCCGGCTGGTTCGCCACGAAAAGAAGCGGCGTTTATTTCGCGATGATCACGCTGGCGCTGGCCGAACTGCTGTATGCCCTGGCGCCGCACCTCAAGGGCTGGTTCGGCGGAGAGGCCGGCGTTTCCTCGATGCGCATGCCAGCCTTTGGCCTGAGCTTCGGCTCGAACACCGAGGTCTACTACCTGACCTTGATATGGGTGCTGGTCTCGCTCGGACTGCTTTACCTGTTTACGCTGACCCCTCTGGGACGGCTGACTCTGGGTCTGCGCGAAAACGCGCGCCGCCTGTCCTTTCTGGGCTACAACGTTCATCGGGTCAGTGTGCTGGTGTTTGCCATCTCGGCGATGTTCTCGGGTATCGCGGGCAGCTTGCAGGCATTGAACATGGAAGCCGCCAATTATGTAATCTTCGATTTGCAAGGCTCGGCCGAGGTGCTATTGAACAGCTTCATCGGCGGAGTCACCATTTTTCTGGGGCCAGTCCTTGGGGCCGCACTCATGACTTTTTTCGGTTACCTGGTCTCGGACATGACGCATTCCTGGCTGCTGTACAAGGGCCTGCTTTTTGTGGTGATAATGCTTTTCATGCCACGGGGCATTGCCGGGCTCGTGCAATCAGTCGCCGCCAGCGGCCGGCGGCAGGGATTCACGCGGTTGGCGCCATCCATGGCGTTATATGCCGTCGCCTCGCTGCTGTTGACGGCTGGCACGGTGTATTTGGTGGAGCTGTTGCAGCGCTTTTTCTCCCAGGACTATCGGTCGCTGGCCGTCCTCAATGGGAAAGGCTGGCCGCCCATTGCCTTGTTCGGGGCTCAATGGGATCCCACCGCCGTGCTCACCTGGGTGCTACCCGTCCTGGCCTTGATCTCTGGCGTAGCGGTGCTGCGCCTGGCGTATTCCCGCCGGATTTTTGTCGTCGAGAATGGAGAATGTGTCCAGGCGCCTCTTGCCTTTGATAGCGTAGCTCCAAAAGGAGGGCAGCCATGAACGAGTCACCCATTCTTTCTCTGCGCGGCGTGCATAAGTCATTTGGGCAAACCCAGATTATCCGCGGCGTCGATCTGGATATTGTCCGGGGCGAGCGACACGCCCTGATCGGGCCGAATGGAGCAGGCAAATCGACCTTGTTTCATCTGATCTCGGGCCGGCTCGCCCCTACACGCGGCGAGATCGACCTCGACGGTCGGCCGATACAGGGCTTGCCCCCCGAGCAGGTCAATCGCCTGGGTTTGGCCCGGTCATTTCAGATCACCAATGTCTTTCCGGGTTTGACCGTGTTCGAGAACTTGCGCCTGGCGGCAATGCGCCCGTACGGGCTGCAGTATGTTTTTTGGACACTGATCCAGACCCGTCGACGGATCACGGCCCAAGTGGAGCAATTGCTCGAGCAAGTCCGCCTGCAAGCGCGGGCTGGTACGCTCGCCGGTGAGCTGTCGTACTCCGAGCAGCGTTCGCTGGAAATAGCCATGACCCTGGCCTCGGACCCAAAGGTGATCATGCTCGATGAGCCAATGGCCGGCATGTCCAATGAGGAAACCGACTACACACTGGCGTTGATACGCGAGGTAACGCAAGGGCGCACCCTTCTGATTGTCGAACACGACATGAATGTAGTGTTTGCCTTGAGCGACCGAATAAGCGTCCTGGTCTATGGTTGCATTATCGCGACTGGAAACCCGGATGAGATCCGACACAACAAGGCTGTGAAAGAGGCTTACCTTGGGGAGGAGATCGAGCAATGACGGCCGATGCCAAATCCCCGCCCTTGTTATCCGTGCAGGAGTTGCACGCTCATTATGGAAGGAGCCATATTCTTCATGGAGTCAGTTTCCATGTTTCATCAAATGAAGTAATCAGCCTGTTGGGGCGCAATGGCTCAGGCCGATCCACCACATTAAAGGCAATCATGGGGTTGGTGCCTCCGACAGATGGATCGATTCGGCTACGCCAGCACGAACTCGCGGGCCTGCGCCCGTACTCAATTTGCCGCCATGGCATCGGCTACGTACCCGAGGAGCGAGAGATTTTCGCGAACCTGACCGTCGAGGAGAATCTGCGCATGGGCATGCAGCCGGCCGTTAACGGCGCGTCGGTCTGGACAATCGAGCAAATGTTCGATTATTTCCCGCGCCTCAAAGAGCGCCGCAATACCAAAGGCGCCAGCCTTTCGGGTGGCGAGCAGCAGATGCTGACAATCTGCCGGGCGTTACTGGGCAACCCTTTGCTGATGTTGATCGATGAACCCACCGAGGGGCTGGCGCCGAAGATCGTCGCCGCCGTCGGTGAGGCCATTGCCGACATCCACCGCCAGGGCGTAGCCGTCATCCTTGTCGAACAGAAACTGGCGATCGCCTTGAAGGTATCGAGCCGGGTGTGCGTCATGGGACATGGCCGCATCGTGTTCGAGGGCTCGCCCGAAGCGCTGGGCGCCAGCCCCAGGATTCTTGCGGAGTGGCTGGCTGTGTGAGACGCTGTTTATGGCGTTGCACGCCAGTACCAGCCGATGAGGCCAACGCTATTTCGTGGAATTTTTCGTCATACGGCTATTCCCAACCGCCAGTTCAGTCAGCACATTCAACACATGCCGTGTGGCCGGTTCCATAGGGCCGACGCGATAGGCAATGCCCAGGTGCCGCCACAGGGCCGGGCGCAGGGGGCGCATTGCGATACGCTCATCCGGAACGGGCGCATCTGCCTCGTGCGGCAGCAGGGTTGCGCCGTATCCCGCGGCGACCAGGCTTTTGATGGCATCGTTATAGTTAAGCAGGATGCGTGCTTGCGGCTGCAGCCCGGAAGAGGCGAACCATTCAGTGGTTACGCGTGACAACTGTGTGCTGGCATCGTTCAGAATCAGCGGACGATGGCCCAGCCACGCCGGCGTAATATGGGCGGGCTTGTCCCAGGCCGATGGGACAAAGGCCATAATCGGGTCGCGCCGCCACGGGCGCAGTTCCAGCCCGCTCATGGGCGCTTGCGGTAGCGCAACCAGGCCCACATCCAGGGTGCCCGCCATGAGCCGCGCCAGTGATTCCCGCGAGGTGAGCACCATGACCTGCACGTCGATATCGGGATGGCGGACGCTCAGCGTATCCAGTGCCTGCGGCAGCAAATGGGCAATTGCACCGGTCGAAGCGCCCAGGCGCACCCGGCCGGCCAGGCCTTGGGCCTGGCGCAGCACATCATCCAGTGCCTGGTCCGCATCCGCTAAAAGACGGCGGGCACGTTCCAGCAAGGTTTCGCCGATGGTGGTGGGATGGATCTGTCCGCGCTTACGCGACAGCAGCGGGGCGCCGATGCGGGCTTCGAGGTCTTTGATGTGCAGGCTTACCGTGGGTGGGGCCAGGTTCAAGGCGCGTGCCGCCTTGGCGAACGAGCCCAATTCCGCGATCACTAACAAAGTACGCAAGCGGTCCAGATTGATTTCACGCATTGATGGAATACGTTCAGAATTTATGAATTAGATGGTCATTATATTCAACTTTTCTTTTCAATAGACATGGCCGAAGATGGATGCTTCACCCCATTCACTCTACGAGACTGCCATGAATCAGCCCATTGTTTTTATTGACGGGGACCAGGGCACGACCGGTCTGCAAATCCACACCCGGTTAAGCGGACGGACCGACCTGCGTCTTTTTACATTGCCTGATGTCGAGCGTAAAGATCCGCGGCGCCGTGCCGAGGCCATTAATGCGGCCGATGTTGCGATCCTGTGCCTGCCGGACGAACCGGCTCGTGAGGCCGTCGGCGCAATCACAAACCCATCGGTGCGTGTCATTGATGCGAGCTCTGCCCATCGCACGCAGGAGGGCTGGGTCTATGGATTTCCGGAACTGGACTTGGGTCAGGCGGAGCGCATTGCGCCCGCCAAGAGGGTGAGTAATCCTGGCTGTTATCCTACAGGCGCAATCGCACTCCTGTGGCCGCTCGTCAAGGCCGGGCTGATTCCAGCGGACTATCCGATTTCCGTACATGCCGTGTCGGGCTATTCGGGGGCCGGACGCGCGGGGATCGATCTGTATGAAGCGCCCGGTTCGGCCGCGGCGCCCGCATTCCAGGTCTATGGTCTAGGGCTTTCTCACAAGCATGTGCCGGAAATCCAGCACCATGCGGGCTTGTCGCAACGCCCTTTCTTCGTTCCCGCGTATGGAGCTTTTCGGCAAGGCATTGTGTTGACCATTCCGTTGCAACTGCGCCTGTTGCCCTCTGGCGTAAACGCCAAGCGCCTGCACGAGAGCTTGCTGCGCCATTATGAAGAATCAAGTCACGTGCAGGTCATGTCGCCCGAATGGGCTGCCGCGACGACGCATCTGGATCCTGAGGCGCTCAATGACAGCAATGAACTTCGTCTGGCGGTATTTTCAAACGAAGCACATGGCCAAGTGCTGCTGGCGGCGGTATTCGACAACCTGGGCAAAGGCGCTTCAGGTGCCGCAATGCAGAATCTGGATCTGATGCTGCGGGCGATGTGATCAGTCGGGCCTCATCGCCTGGCCTGATCCGTCGCGCGTCAGATCCTGCGCGTACGACGACGCCCGCATCAGGGGTGTAGCTTGGTATTCTTCAGCAATACCTCGCTCTTGGCATATTCGGCCACCATCAGCTTTCTGAAGTCGTCACCCGACAGATATTCGGGCCCCGCCTGCAGGGTCTTGAGCGTGGCCAGGTAGTGGGGCGTCTTCATGCCATCGGCGCAGGCGCTCTCTATGGCCGTCTTGGCCGCCGGGTTCAAGCCCTTGGGGGCGATCAGCCCGCCCATGATGGACCAGACTACTTTGTATCCCAGCTCGGTGAACGTCGGCGTGCCCGGCGCCTCTGTCGCCCGTGAATCGGCCGCTACGGCCAATTGCTTCAGGTGATGCGCGGAAGCCACGGCGCTGGTGCCGAAATACACATCCACGTGCTTGCCCAGCAGATCTATCACGGCTTGTCCTTCCCCTTTATAGGGAATATGCGTCATCGAAATGCCTGCCTGCTTCATGAAGTCCAGCGCGGGCCAGGCGGGGAGCTAGGGTAGCGGCCTATTCCTGGGCCATCAGCGAGATCATCTTATTCGGCATGCAGCGACGGCGCCTTGATGAAGTCGATAAAGGCTTTGAGTGGCGCGGGAACGAGCCTGCGTCCGGGATAATAGAGAAACGGTCCGGGAAAGGGCTGCCACCACGGTTCAAGGACAGGTTCAAGAGTGCCGTTGTCAAGATAAGGGCGCAGCCAGTCCTCGAAGAGGTGGACGATGCCGGTACCGGCGATCGCCGCGTCGACGGCGAGATCGACGGCCCCGCCGATCCGTACGATCAGCGGTCCCGCCGGATCGATTCGAACCACCTCGCCCTTGCATTCGAATTCCCATGGGTGCATTGCTCCGCTGGGAAAGCGGCCACGCAGACAAGCATGGCCGATCAGGTCGCGTGGGTGTTCTGGCCGGCCATGGCGATCGAGGTAAGCCGGAGAGGCGGCTGTGGCAAGGCGCTGGATGCGAGGGCCGATCGGCACGGCGATCATGTCCTGCTCCAGTCGCTCGTCGTAGCGAATGCCCGCGTCGCATCCGGCTGCCAATACGTCGACAAAGCTCTCCTCGGCAACTACGTCGAGCAGGATATCGGGATAGGCGGCGAGGAATGGCGGAACAATGGCGGGTAGCACGAGCCTGGCCGCGCTGACCGGAACATTGAGCTTGAGCGTGCCCGCCGCCTTGTCGCGAAAGCCGTTTACCGCGTCGAGCGCGGCCTCCACTTCGGTCAATGCCGGGGCGAGTCGCGCCAATAAGCCTTTGCCCGCTTCGGTCGGAACCACGCTGCGTGTCGTCCGGTTGAGCAGCCTGACACCGACCTGAGCCTCCAGGCGGCGCACTGCTTCGCTCAACCTGGATGCGCTGGTGCCGTTGGCTCGCGCGCCACCGCGAAAGCCTCCGGCGTGCGCGACCGCCATGAAGGCGTTCAGGTCGTTCATATCGATTTTCATTGTTCGCCATTTAGCACAAGCCGTGCTGATTGTACCGGATTATCGAGACTAATCGGAGTCGCTATGATGGCTTTCAGGTACATTTTTGAAGGAAACGGATCATGTCCAGAATCAATCAATCCGGCACATTCACGCTCGGCAATCGCATTGTGAAGCGGCTTGGCTATGGTGCCATGCAGCTTGCGGGGCCCGGCGTATTCGGGCCGCCCAAGGATCGCGATATGGCATTGACCGTGCTGCGCGAGGCGGTCGAGTTTGGCGTGAACCACATCGACACCAGTGACTTCTATGGCCCGCATATCACCAATCAGCTGATCCGCGAGGCGCTCAGCCCCTACCCCGATGATCTCGTCATTGTCACCAAAGTCGGCGCTGTGCGAGGGGAGCAGGGATCGTGGCTCCCCGCCTTCGCGCCTGGGGATCTGACCCAGGCAGTCCACGACAATCTGCGCAATCTTGGGCTCGATGCGCTGGACGTGGTCAACTTGCGGATCATGTTCGGCATCCATGAGCCTGCCGAGGGGTCGATCGAGGCGCCGCTCAGCGTCCTGGCCGAGCTTCAACGACAGGGCCTCGTGCGCCGCATCGGGTTAAGCAATGTCACTCCCGCGCAGATCGCGGAGGGACGCCGGATCTGTGAGATTGTCTGCGTACAGAACCATTACAACCTGGCGCATCGGGCCGACGATGCGGTGATCGACGATCTTGCCCGCGACGGCATCGCTTATGTGCCGTTCTTCCCGCTGGGCGGGTTCACTCCGCTGCAGTCATCCATCCTGTCTGATGTCGCCCGGCGCCTCAACGCCACACCGATGCAGGTTGCGCTCGCCTGGCTGCTGCGGCGCGCACCCAACATTCTGCTGATTCCCGGCACCTCGTCTGTGACGCATCTGCGGGAGAATCTCGCCGCCGCGGAGTTAAGCTTGCCGGACGATGCCGTCGCAGCGCTGGATGGCATAGCCGCGAACGTCGACGCTGCCTGAGGGCGGCATGCATTGCACGGTGGCGGTGCGCGTTCGCCGGCCGTGCTTCAGGACTCGTTTGAAGTCGACTGGAAATGGGCGGCCGCCAGTTCTTTTTTTATGACATTGATAATAAAGTGCTGCCGCTTCAAAGGCATTCTGTCGACCACGCTGGAGACACTGATGGCAAAGAGTGGATTGTCCGGGTTGCGTAATATGGGCACGCCCACGCCCAGTACACCCGGCACCGCGGCATTCCCTACGGCGGACCAGCCCCGCTCAAGGGTTGATGCGATTAGCTTCCTTAGTTGTTTGCTTGTCATGCCTCCATAGTTCGCCAATTTTTCTTTATTTATATCGAGAATGTCGTCGATATCGTTCTGCGGCAAGTTGGCAAGCAGGGTCAGCCCTGCGGCCCCAACCCCCAAAGGCTGTCTATGCCCGATCGTGACGGAAAGCACTTGCAGCGGGTATGTCCCAAGCTCTCGATGCACGCACAGGGAGTCGCCGTCTTCTCGCCTTACCAGGAACGAGGAATCGCCCGTTTGCGCGCTGATGCGCTGTAGCACGGGCTTTAGCCTTTCGGTGGTGTAGGCCAATGACGTGCCGCGTGTAAAACGCATTTCATTAAAAACAAATACCCGCTTGTCCGGCGACGCATGGGCATACCCCTCCCTGATCAGAATATCGAGAAAGCGGTATACCGTCGTGCGTTCGATGCCCGTCTGGATCGCAATATCGGTAATTTTCAAGCCGGTGTCGCCCGCGCTATGCAGGGCGTCCATGATGCGAAGCCCACGCGCAAACGTCTTGGGCCCCGATTGCTTCATTGTCGAACTCATGGCCGGAACTCCTGTTCATAAATTGAACATTTTTGTTTGTTGAATTAATAATTACCTGCCTATTATAGGGATTGATGCTATTTATATGTTCAATTTATAGACAAATAATGGAGACAAGAATGAAATCCACTTCCTGGAAATCCCGCCTCAAGGTAAGCTTGCTGTGCATGGCGCTGCCAGCGTCGATGTTGGGCAATACGCCTACGCAAGCCGCCGAAGCGGCCTATCCGTCACGACCCATTACCTTGATCGTGGGGTATTCGGCGGGCGGTGCCACCGACATTCTGGCCCGGATAATAGCCAAATCCCTCACTCTCGAACTCAAGCAGTCCGTTATCGTTGAAAACAAGGCGGGAGCAAACAGCAATATCGGCGCGGAGTATGTATCGCGCGCGAAAAAAGATGGCTATACCTTGTATGTCGGCACGATCGCCAACACGATCAACCGTGCTCTTTACAAAGACCTTCATTACGATTTCGTAAAAGACTTTGCGCCTGTAGGCATGATGGCCTCCATCCCGAACGTCCTTGTCGTCAACCCCAAATTACCCATCCACTCGGTGCAGGAATATATCCAATATGCCAAAGCCCACCCGGGCAAGCTGACTTGCGCCTCGTCGGGCATAGGGTCATCGATCCACATGTCGTGTGAACTGTTCAAGATAAAAACCAATACCAAGATCATGCATGTTCCCTATCGCGGCAGTGGCCCCGCGGTGGCCGATTTATTGGGAGGGCAGGTTGATTCCATGTTTGACAACTTACCCTCGTCCCTGCCTCATATACAAGCCGGCAAATTGCGCGCACTGGCCACCACGACTACTGAGCGCGTGAAGCCGCTACCCAATGTGCCCACTTTCGCTGAGATGGGCGTCAAGGACTTTGTCGTATCTTCCTGGTTTGGAATCGATGCTCCCGCGGGCACTCCCGCATCTGTGATCAAAACGCTCAATACGGCCTTGAACAAGGCCTTGAAGTCCCCCGAGGTGGTCGCGATTTTCGACAAACAGGGCTTTACCGCTCCAGAGGGAACGAACTCAGCGGAAAGTCTGAAGAAATTTACACAAGAGGAAATCGTCAAATGGGCGAAAGTGGCCGACAAGGCCAATATCAAGGTTAATTAATTATTTTTCATGACATCAGAAAGGCGCTCAACGTAATGGTTCCCATAGATTTTCTGTATCGTGCAGCCCAATCGCACGCCAATAGAATAGCCATCGAAAGTCCGACCGAATGCATCACTTATGCCGAATTAATGGTGGCTGTAAATGCCCTGGCGGTCGCGCTTCAAGAAAGAGATCCAGCCCCTGGGTCCCGAGTCGGATTATGCGCGGCCAACGCCCCCAGCTACATTGTCGGCATGCTGGCCATTCTGGCGGCGGGAAAAGTATGGGTTCCCCTGAACTACCGAAGCACCTCGAGTGAAATTCACCGAATTCTGGAAACGACGACACCCACGGCCATACTGGTTGACAATCTGGGCGATGCCCTGATTGGCGGCCACGGCAATGAGAAAATTCAGTTCTCCCAGTTTCCTGAATTGATCGACAGCCACCGGAATCAGTCGCCCCTGCGTTTTGAGCATTCACGGGACGACACCCAGGCCATTAAATTCACCGGCGGCACGACCGGCATTCCCAAGGGGGTCATGCAACCCTATCGAGCCTGGGTGGCCGGCATTATTAATCAGATTGCGGGCTGGGAAATTACCCTCAACGACAAATTTGTAATATGCGCGCCTATTAGTCATGGCACGGGAACGTATATTGTGCCCATTTTGGCGCAAGGCGGATGCCTGCTGTTGTGCAAATCAAACTCCGCGGCTGACATCGGCCATGCATTCGCGCGGCAAGGAGGCACCATGACCTTCATGCCTCCCACCCTGATCTACAAGTTGATGACAGCGCCGGAAATACACCGGGCATGCTTCCCGTCGCTGCGGCTGCTGATATATGGCGGGGCACCGATGCCCGCCGAAAAAATCTCCGCCGTACAGGAGTTTTTCGGCCCGGTCGTCGCCACAACATATGGCCAGACGGAAGCGCCGCAAATCGCCACCTTGCTCAGCTCCCGCGACTTGGCGCTACCTGAAAACCGAACCTCCGTCGGCCGAGTGACGTGGCTCTCGGAGCTTGCCATTTTGTCGCCCGATCGCACGCACTTGCCAACAGGCCAACTGGGCGAGGTCGCCATCAAGGGCGATCTCGTGATGACGGGCTATTGGAAATTGCCCGAAAAAACCAGCGAAACCATTGTCAATGGCTGGCTGCTTACAGGCGATGCAGGGTATATAGACGAGCGCGGGTTTTTGTTTCTTAAAGAGCGATTGCGCGACGTGATCATCACGGGCGGATTCAATGTTTATCCCATAGACGTTGAATCCGCGCTGTCGCAACACGAGGCCGTGCATGAGGCGTGCGTCTTCGGCGTGCCCGATGAAAAGTGGGGGGAAACGGTTAACGCCGCCATAGAGTGCAAACCCTCGTTCTCGGTGTCTGAAGAGGAACTTAAGGCGTTTGTGCGTGAAAAGCTCGGGCCGGTACTCACACCCAAGCACATTTATTTTTACGATAGCCTACCCAGATCAGCAGTGGGCAAAGTATTGAAAATGGCTATAAAGGCCAAGGCAAGCCAAACGATCCAGACCTGACTGAACACCAGAATCAACAAACAAGGAACCAGCATGAATAAAACGCCGACAACGGAATTATGCGCTCACAGTCTTACAGGCATGAACTACCGGGACAAGGACTTGGTCAACGATTTAATTGGCGAGCGCACCTTCACCGAGGTCATGTTCATGCAAATTACCGGCCGCATTCCGCGACCTGTCGATTTGCGAATTGTCGATGCGGTGCTCATCACGCTGATGGAACATGGCCTGACCCCCAGCGCCATTGCGACACGCCTCATCTATATGAGCGCCCCGGAAAACCTGCAAGGGGCTGTATCGGCGGGGCTTATGGCGGTTGGAAGCCAATTTGTGGGCACGATGGAAAACTGCTCCGGGTTGCTCAATCAATTGCTCGATTCCGGTAATCCGGAACAGACGGCGTTGGATATCGCGCATTCATATAAAAATGACAAACAGCATTTGCCTGGCTTCGGCCACCATCTGCATAAACCCGACGACCCACGCTCGATCAAACTGATTCAAATTGCGCAGCGGGAAACTGAACTGGCCCAGTCCCATGTCAACGCCTTGCTTACACTGAACAGAGCCGTAGACGACGTGTATGGAAAGCACATCACTATTAATGCGACAGGTGCCGTTGCGGCATTATTGGGAGAACTCGGCATTCCCACCCAGTTGATGCGCGGCTTTGCCGTGATTTCACGAGCCGCTGGCCTGGTATCACATATTGCCGAGGAGCAACGAGTCCCTAGCGGTCGATTTATATGGGACACGATAGATCAAGCGATCCCTTATATTAAAAAAAGCACCGACCGTTAGCCTGCAGGGTAGCCCGCGGGCGCAATGGCAGGCCCTGCAATTCCATGGCTCTGCAATGCGTGGGCTATGAAACCGCCTGCCTTGATGTCTTCGATGAATTCATTCAGGGTGGAGCATGCAAGGTCTCCGCGACACTTTTTAATGGCCAGCGATTGGTGGATGGCCATGAATGGCTGCTCGATTATGCGCAAGCCGGGCTGATGTTTGGCCACATCGCGTTGAATCTGGCGCCTTACGCCAGCGGCGGCTTCGTATTCATCGCGGACAAAGGTATCGACGACTTCGGGCGAGGTGGGAACTTCAATCACTTGTGCGTATTTGAACTCGCGTGCAAGAAACAACGCGTAGGCGCTGCCCGCCCCGACGGCAACGCGATGGCCTGGGCGGTCGACGTCCGCGGCGACGATGATCGGGGAACTGTCCGGCACCACGTAGATGCCCTCCATTTGGATATAGGGCGGCGTAAAGTGAATTTCCTGGCCTCGCGTCGGGTCCATGGCGAAAAAGCTTACGTCCACTTTCTCGTCCAGCACCGCCGCTACGCAACGGCGGGCGGAGTCAAATGTCACCAGCTCGGCATCCATGCCCAGCCAGCGACCCAGTGCGAGCGAGATATCGGCGGCCAGGCCCGCGACCTCTCCTTCCGCGGTATGCCCTGAGCAAAGCACCGGATTGGCTAGATTTATGGCTGCGCGCAGGCGTCCGGTGGGTGCTATCAAGGCGGCATGGGGGCGGTTCGGCGTCATGCTAGTGTTCCTTGATGCCCGCGTCGCGCAGAATTACCGGCCATTGCGTCAGTTCCCGCTTGATGCGTTGATCCAGAACGGTTGCCGTACTGCCAATTGGGCGTGTCCCGGTCGCTATGAGTTTTGCCGACACGTCCTTGTCGTGGATAGCCTGCATGAAAGCTTTTTCCAGCTTTGCGCGTATAGGTGCCGGTGTGGCCGAGGGCGCGACAATGCCGATCCAGTAGGTTGATTCGAAGCCCGGGTAGCCGGATTCGGCGACGGTGGGGACATTGGGCAATTGCTCCATGCGTTGTGCGCTGGTGACCGCATACAGCTTGAGCTTGCCGCTTTGCACGAAGCCGTTCGCCGTAATGTATGCATCAACTTTCACCTGATAGACGCCATGCACCAGATCGGCCAGCGCGGGCGCGGCGCCCTTATAAGGGATATGTGTCATTTGCAGGCCGGCGCGGCTTTTCAGCATTTCCATCGAAAGGTGGGGGAAGGTGCCGATTCCAGCGCTGCCATAATCCAGCTTGTGTGTCTTGGCGTAGCTGATGAACTCCTTGAAATTATTGGGAGGCAATGACGGATGGGCCACAAGCAGCCCGGGCATGTCGCAAAGAAGGGAGATGGGTGCAAAATCTTTCAGCGTGTCGTATGGCAGTGATTTGTATAAGGCCGGATTGGCGGTATGCGAGGTGGTTGCCATCAGCAATGTGTAGCCATCGGGCGCGGACCTCGCCACATAGGCCGAGCCAATAGAGCCGCCCGCGCCCGCGCGATTTTCGACAACAACTGGCTGGCCCAGGATCTGCGCTACTTTTGCACCGACGAGACGGCCCACGAGATCCGTGCTCCCGCCCGGAGAGAACGGTACGATGAGATGGATCGGATGGCTGGGGAACGTGTCCGCCTGTGCCGTAGTGCCAAGCAGCGTGCTGATCAATAATGCTGGGATGATGGAAAAGCGCTTCATGAAAGTCTCCTTGTATTTATTGTTTCCCGTTCCTGCGGCAGTGCGTCGGCCTCAGGCCTCGGACCGGGGTGGCGCGCCATATAGCTGGCCGGGGTTCGTGACCAGGATCCTGGCACGGTCATGCTCATCGGGCGCCCAGTCCGCAATCAGGTCGAACAGGTCGCCGTCGTTGGGCATTTGCCTGTCGACCATATTGACATGGGGCCAGTCCGAGCCCCAGACCATGCGGTCGGGGGCATGGCGGATCAAGGCGCGGGCAAATGGCGTGACCGCCGGATAGGGCATATTGCCGGCAGCGCAGCGCATCGGTCCGGAAAGCTTGATCCAGACACGGCCCGTGTCGAGCATCTTCAGTATGGCTTTCATTGCGGGTTGGTCCAGGCCTTTGGCCGTTGGCACGCTCCCGAAATGGTCCAGGACGATCTTGCTGTTGGGCAATGAAAGCAGGCGGTCCGAATATTCGACGATATCTTCGCCGTGCGGATAAAAATGGATGGGCCAGCCTATGTTTTCAGCCTGGGCTGCCATGTCGGGCAGTATCTGCGGCAGATTGGATGCCCGCCTGGCGCTGACAAATCGAACGCCGCGTACGCCCAGCGTGTCCAGCCTCTGAAGCTCCTCATCCGAGAGTGCGTCCGGCGGCAGAATTACACCGACAAAGCGCTGCGGATAGCGCTTCAGCACATCCAGCAGATACCGATAGTCGCGACCGTACCCGCCGCCGCTTACAACAACAGCGCGCGCCAGTCCAAGGGTATCGAGCATCCTTATGGCGGTTTCGGGCAAGGCTGGCGCCGAAACGTATGGGCTGTCGGGGTCGAAAGGGTATTGTTCGACAGGGCCGAAGAGGTGGATTTGACAGTCCCAACCTCCCGTTGGGGCTATCGTCGCCGGCTTTTTGGGAGAGCTATCGGGAGGAGGCGTTAAATAAGGCATTGGGGGGATCTCCATTAAGCAATTGGCTGGATCCGTGGATGCGATCACGGGTCCCTGCTTGCAGTATGCAGAAGGGGGAGCAAGAGGGCATAATGCATTTTGGCCATGCAGCGATACCTTTTGCTTATTGCTGCCGTGGTGGCCCATCGTCCCGCGGGGGCATCGAGGAGGCAGCAAGCTGGAAATCACGACTATCGAACCCAATCTGCGTCGCCTCCGTGCATTCGTAGGGGTGGCGCGATGGAGCAGCGTCAGAAAGGCGGCAGAAGAAATGCATCTGACCCAGCCGGCGGTAACGCGTGCAATCCAGAAGCTCGAGCGTGAGCTTGGTGTGCTTCTGTTTCATCGTACCGCCCAAGGCATGTGTACGACTTCCTTCGGCGCGGTTGCGGAAAAGCGCGCCACGCGCGCATTGATGCATCTGGAGCAGGCGGAGAGCGAGCTGGCCGGGCATCTACGCCGGGAAGAGGCCGAGAATAAAATAATTCGGTGCTCGGTGCGCCACCTTGTCCACGCCCTGACACACCGCCATTTTCAGGCACTCATCGCCACGGCGGAGTCAGGCACGCAGGGTGCTGCGGCCACGCTTCTCGGTATTTCGCAACCGGCCGTGGCACAGGCCTTGAACGATCTGGAGCGACAGGTCGGCGTACCCTTGTTGCTGAGAGCCAGCAGCGGCATGATTGCCACGACCGCAGGCGAGATTCTGATTCGCTGCGGAAAACTCGCCTTGACCGAAATTGCCGCCATGCCTGGCGATATTGCGGAAAGCACGGGGGTCATTATGGGCCGCGTCAGGGTAGGCGTCTTGCCGCTGTCCGGTACGCTGCTGGTACCGCGTGCCGTAAGCCGTCTAATCGAGGAGCACCATGGCCTGAAGATATGCCTTGTGGATGGATCTTACGATACTCTGTTGCAGCAACTGCGCTATGGCGATATAGACGTTATCGTCGGCCCGCTGCGTTCGCCATGTCCGGCCACCGACATCGTGCAAGAGCGGCTGTTCGACAGCACGTTATCGGTGATCGCCCGCAAGGGCCATCCGCTCGACAAGCCGAAGGCCCTGACATTGGCAGCGCTTGGACAGTGGGGCTGGGTGCTGCCCAGGCGAGGTACGCCGGCATACCGTGTGATCGAACGCACCATGCGCAACGCGGGGCTTGCGATGCCGTCCAATCCGATTGAGTCGAATGGCCTGGCGACGATACGCGCTCTGCTGGTCGAGAGCAACCGCCTGTCCATGATCTCAAGACACCAGGTCTATTTCGAAGAACGGGACGGATTGCTCTGCATCCTGCCTGTCGATCTGTGCGAGACTGCGCGCCCGGTCGGCATCGCGACCAGGGCCGATGCGGCGCATTCCGCCGGCGTTCTTGCATTGCTCAAGCACTTGCGCGCCGTGAATCGGGATGCGCTCCTTGCCGACAAGGGTTGTCAGACTGCAGGGTAGTTGCAACTTATCGTCGAGGTAACAGTTGCTGGCGTTGTTAGCCGAAGCCGCCGCGGTGTCCGTTCGGTTGGACTACGGCAGGGTATAAGTCAGTTGGCCGTTTACGATGCGAGCCGGTGAAGTCATTGGGTGGGTGACGCAGTGTTTGGCATCCATAATATGCAAGACGTGGATGCCGTCGGCACAGAGCGCATCGGCGATCATCGAGCGGTGGCAGCGCCACCAGACCGCTTCCGCGCACATCAATGCCGTGCGCGACCGGCAGGCCAGCTCGCGTAGCTCGTCCAACCCTTGCGCGAATTCAGGGCTCGACATGTAGTCCGCGTAGCCACGAAACGAGGCATTGCGCCAGGTGGTGTTCGGCGAGCCTGGGTGAGCACGCCGACGTCCGCCCAGGCTCTTCAGCCATTGATATCCTACACCGTGCGCCGCCAGCGTGGCGGCCAGTGTTTCCTGGTCGTACTGGGGGTATTTGCGCGAGCCAGGCAGGCTGCGTACATCGGCAATGGTCTGAATCTGATGCTCGGCAAGCAGATCGAGAAACTCCTGGATCGGCCGTGTTGAATGGCCGATAGTCCAGACTGTTGTTGCCTGGCTTTTTTTAGGCATGGCCTAGTCGATCTTGTGCAGCGCCGTGCCTTTGTGCATGGCGATGTGCTCGGTTTTATCGCTTTTGATTGCGTACTGTGGGTCGGCCACTGTTGCATGGTGCGTATAACCCTTGTGCTCGAAGTTCTTGGTGTGGATTCTGGTAATCGTGCCGCTTACCTGGCCGGCTTCAGAGTTCCAGCCCACATGGTCGCCAATCTTGAATTTCGTGGTCATGGCAATGATTCCTGTTATGTGCATAGAGGGTGCGCACGCCTGGCTTGCTATGCGTGCCCTGCATGCAAGGACATTATCCGCCTAATCGAGGATCGAATTCATTTCAGGGCTTGGAGCACTTCCTCGGAGTTGCGCGTCAGGCCTATCCTGGGGAAGGTGAATTTCAAGGTTGCCTCGTGTGCTTCGCGTGATGTGCTCGCCATAGCGTCGCTGACGAAAATCTGGTTATAGCCATGTTCGAATGCATCGCGCGCTGTGGATTCAACGCCTACATTAGTGGCTATTCCCGCCAGCACTATTGTGTTGATGCCGCGGCGCCGCAGTTGCAAGTCCAGCTCTGTTCCATAAAAAGCGCCCCACTGGCGCTTGCGGATCAGGATATCACCGGCTTCCGGCCCGATTTCGGGAACCAGCGTGGACCAGTTTTCAGGCCGGCGAACTCCGGCTGGAGCCATGGCGTCGGCTATTGGGCGCAGCATATCGCCCTCATCGGCCAGATTCCCCACGGTGACCAGCACGACCGGCGCGCCGAGTTCACGAAAGCGCTGAGCCAAGGCGGCGCAGCGCTGTATTACTTGGACGCCGGTAATGGGCGCTACATCCATGGCAACAATGCCATGCTGAAGATCGATCAAAACCAGTGCGGTCGACTTAAAGTCTACTGAAAGAGGTTTTTTGTCCATGAACAGCGATCCTTTTACTATAAAAACAAACCTTAGCTTACCGGCCTTGTGGAAAAACAGAGATCAGCGCTTTGATGCGTGCCGTCAGTGTACTGTTTTTATTAAAACAAATGTTTGAAATATTTGTTTTAATAAAATAGAATGCATTCTTCCAATATGAAACCCGAGCGCAAAATCGACACTACGCAGCAGGATCCCATAACTGACAATAAGCCAGCCGACACGCGCAAGCGAATACTCGATGCGGCGGAGCGCCTGTTTGGCGATAAAGGCCTGGATGTTACGTTTCGTGAATTGACGGAGGCGGCCAACGTGAATGTTGCCGCCATCCACTATCACTTTGGCTCGAAAGAGCGTTTGCTCAGTGAGTTGTTTATAGAGCGTACCAAGCCGGTTGTCGAAGGCAGGCTGAAGAAACTGAGAGAGGTTCCGCGCGATGCGCTAGGGAAGGCCAAGCTTGAAGACATCCTGGATGCTTTTCTGGTGCCGGCCCTGGAGCTGCAATCGTCCGCTGAAAACGGCGAAGCCTTTCTACGCTTGCGAGCGCGCCTTGCGTTTGATTCTGTACAGAGCCAGAACCTGGTTTCGGCCGTGTTCGATGAATCGAATGGCCTATTTATCGAAGAGTTTTGCCGGGCCTTGCCGGAAATTCCAAAGGAAGAAATCTATTGGCGGTTTCACTTTCTGTTGGGGGCTGTTCACTACACCATGGCGAACTCGCAAAGGATATCCCGGCTTTCGAAGGGGATGATAAATCCTCGAGCCAAGGGCAATACGATTCCCAGGCTGATCAGTTTTTTTGTAGCAGGATTCAAACACTGAGTCTATAAGGGGGAGGCAAAATGAATCAAAATAATGGAAACGCCCGGCGTCGGATGCTGAAAGCCGTGGGGAACGCTTTGTGCGGCGCGGGTTTGCTGGCCGGGGCATCGTCGCTAATTGTGCCCACGGCTTTTGCGCAAGCCTATCCCGATAAGCCGGTCCATCTGATCGTGCCATTCGGCGCAGGAGGGGCGGTGGATATCGTAGCCCGGATACTTGCGGCGGACCTCACCAAGCGCCTGGGCCAGAATTTCGTTGTCGAAAACCGTACCGGTGCGGGCGGCAATATCGCGGCGTCATTCGTGGCGAAATCCGATCCGGACGGCTATACCTTATTGATGGGATCCACAGGCAATTCGGTCAACGGCAGCCTGTACAGCAACCTTAATTATGATCCCGATCGCGACCTCGCGCCTGTTGCGCTAGTGGGAACGGTACCAACATTGTTGCTGGCCAATCCGTCTGTGCGGGCCAACAATGTCAAAGATCTCATCGATTTGGCTCGCTCGAATCCCAACAGCCTCAATTTTGCTTCGGGCGGAAGCGGTACGACCGAGCATCTGGCCGCGGAAATGTTCAATGCGCAAGCCAAGGTGGACATCAAGCATATCCCTTATCGCGGGGGCAATGCCGCTTTGACCGATGTGATAGGCGGTCACGTCCAGTTGATGTTCACCAATCAATTGAATGCCATCCCTTATCTGAAGGCGGGGACGCTGAAGGCATTGGGTATAGCCAGCGAAAAGCGCAGCCCAGTCTTGCCGGAAATTCCCACTTTCATAGAGCAGGGCATGAAAGATTTCACGGTAAGCGTATGGTGGGGTGTATTTGCTCCCGCTCATATACCGGACGCTGTGGAGAAGACCTTGAATCAAGCGATCAATGCGGCCATCAGTTCGCCTCAGATCGTTGCCCAATTGGCCAAGCTGGGGGCGACGCCGCGCAGCGGCACGTCTCAGGAGTTCGCTGCTTTCTTTCGCCAGGAATCAGCGAAATGGAAAAACGTCGTGGAAACAGCTCATATCAAAGTCGATTGAATCAGATGCCTTCCCTTGAAACGCCTGCGTCGCAGGCGGCCGGTTCGCCCGTGACTGCTGTACCTTTATTGGAAACGCCTTTTTCCCTGGCGGGAAAATACCTGCGCAACCGGATCGCGCATGCCTCCATGACCACTCTCACGGCTCGCGACGGACAGGTTACGCCGGCATTGATTCAATATCATGCCAATCGGGCTCGAGGCGGAGCGGCCATGATCATCACCGAACCTTTGGCCATGTCGGCCATGCAGGCGGTGCCGGCGAAAGTGCATGTTTTCGACAACAGGAATACCGACGATTTGAAACGATGGGCCTCCGCGGTGGAGGAACATGATTGCCGGCTGCTTGGACAAATACAGCATCCGGGCCGGGCGCGCCATGAAGCCGGCCGCCATCTGAATGCGGTTGCTCCTTCTGTCCTGCCCGATGACTTGAGCTGGTCCGCGCCACGTGCGCTCAGCATTGCTGAAATCGAGCGGTATGTCGGGGATTTCGCCGATTCGGCGCGGCGCTTGCAGCAATGCGGGTTCAGCGGCGTGGAACTGTCATGCGGACACGGGCATCTATTTCATCAATTCATGTCTCCGTATTCCAACCACAGGCAGGATCAATATGGCGGCAGTTGGGAAAACAGGACGCGGTTTGTCGCCGAAATCGTGGCCGCCATCCGCGCCGTCTGCGGCCGCGATTTCATCATCGGCTTGAAGCTGCCCGGAGACGACGGTATGCCTCAAAGCATCGGTCCGGCAGAGGCCATGATCATTACCTCTTTGCTGACCGCTTCGCGCCAGGCCGACTACATTGCCTTTGCGCAAGGCACTCATAGCCGCACATTGGAGATGCATGTGCCGGACCGTTATGGTCCGCGACTGCCTTACCTGCAGCTCACCACGCAACTGCGTCATGCGGCTCCGCATACGCCTCACATGGCATTGGGGCGCATTACCGATCCAGCCGAGGCCGAAGGCATACTTGCGCGTGGGGAAGCTGAGCTGATAGGGCTTGGAAGGGCGCTGCTGGTGGATCCGGCTTGGCCGATAAAGGCAGCGGCCGGCCGAAGCAACGACATACGCTATTGCGTGTCATGTAACACCTGTTGGGACACCATCATTACACGGCATGCGCCGGTCGCCTGTGTGAACAATCCCCGTGTTTGCGATCCCGACGAAGTTGATTTCTGGCCGGCCCCTACGTCGGCTCCCCGATCTGTAGTGGTGGTGGGGGCGGGCATCGCGGGAATGGAAGCCGCCTGGGTTGCTGCGGCGCGTGGCCATAAGGTCACTGTCTTCGGGCAATCGGCCCATATTGGCGGTAAAGCGTGGCTGCGTTCCCATTTTCCGGGAGGCGAAGAGGTCAGCAGCATCTACGATTACCAGACAGTTTGCGCACAACGGGCCGGGGTCAGGTTCGAGCTGGGCGTGCAGGCCGATGTGCCGGGTATTCTGGCGCTCTCGCCGGATGCGGTGGTACTGGCCACAGGCGGCACAATGATGCCGCCGGCATGGCTGCCCACCGACGCCGTAGAATCCGGAATGGTGCCCGACCTGCGCCAGGCTATGGGCGCGCTACTGGATATTACCGCTCGGCAGCCGGGTACCGCCGTGATTTTCGATATGGATCATGGCGAAGGTACTTACGCCGCGGCGGAGCGCCTGCATGCACTGTTTGAGCGCGTCGTCATTATCACGCCGCGCAATTCCATTGCCGACGATATGTCGCTGGTGACCCGACAGGGCGTGCATCGCCGTTTGGCGCAAAAGGGGATAGATGTAATTTTCCTGTGCGAACCGATGTGGAATGAGCTTATCGAGGGGGGGGAGCTGGCTTACCGGCATCTTTACACAGGCGAGGTTTTCCGGATTGCGAACCTGTCCTTGCTCACCTATTCAACGCCGCGGGCTCGGAACGACGAAATGCTTGCCGAACTTGAGGAAGCGGGCGTCGAAGTCATTCCCGTGGGTGACTGCCTGTCGCCACGCGACCTGCTTGCGGCGACAGCGGACGGCCATCGGGCAGGCATGCGCCTGGCCGCTTAGTGCGGCGTGGCCAATGGTAGTGACTGCACAGATTGGGGGCAGGTATGCATGCGGCCATTTGATATGCTGCCAGAGCGGCAGCCGACACTTGTCAGTTCATTGAACTGGATCTGGTTGCTGCCAAAAAAGCGATTCGCAAGCTTCGTTATATTTTCCGGGGTTGCCGAGGTATAGAAAGAGATCCCCGGCTCTCGGCTATCCAGGAACTCCGGATGACGGGCCAGGTAGGCGGCAAGGCTGTTGGCGGTTATTTTCGGTTGCGAAAAAATCTCGACATGGCTGGGCAAAGCCTCGACGAAGAGATCCTCGATCAAGGGGTAGTGCGTGCAGCCGAGTAGCGCCGCCGCCAGGCGTTCTCCGTCCAGGCGGCGCAGTAAAAGGGCGACATAGCGCCGGACGGCACGTCGAAGGTCAGGTAATGGGGCACCCGCCTCGATAAGCCTGACGAGGCTTGGGCAGGCCTGTTGAATCACGTTGATTTCGGGAGCTCGCCTTCTTGTTTCCTCGACAAATACTTGGCTGTTCACCGTGTACCGTGTCGCAAAGACAGCTACATTCTTCCGAACGAAGCCTTGCTTATCCACATCGTGCGTCGTCGACCAAGGAACACCGGTCATCGCTTCCACCATTGGGACAATGACGCCAATGACACGCTTGTCGGGGAAGTGAATGGGCAGCCACGTCTGTTGAAGACGGCGAAGTCCCGTAGCCGCCGCCGTGTTGCACGCCACCACGACCAAGGAGCAGCCCAGGGCAAAGAGTCGTGTCAACGACGACAGGGTGAGTTCGTAGATCGAGTCGGCATCGCGGTTACCGTAGGGTGCGTTCCCGTGGTCACCGTAGTAAATGAAGTGTTGGTCAGGCAGTGTTGCCCTGAGCTCTTTTAGGACCGTAAGTCCGCCACTACCAGAATCAAAAACCCCTATCACCACGCTTCCTTGGGCCAAAACAATGCGTCTTTTGCAATTTCCTGAAACGGGGCTTCGCGAATCCCCGCGGGCAAGCAAGAATAGCGGGAATTTTACATGGTTGCGTCCGGCCTCTGGTTCAGAGGTCAAGCACAAGCGGTTTTGACAAACCGCGGGAACAACACGCCATCAGCCGTGTGCTTTTCTGCTTTTCCGTGAGGCTTAGCACGCTGTCGCGATGATCTATTTCACCCGACACCACACCCACTTCGCAGGCTCCACAAAGGCCTTCTTCACAGTCGCTTTGCACATCGATATTGGATGCTCGCAATACCTCGAGCAGGGTCTTGTTTGCGGGCACTTGTAATGTCAGCCCGGAGTTTCTCAGCTCAACCTCAAAAGCCATTTCCCTATCCGGATCAAGCCTGTTGGCGGTGTTGATAAAATGCTCGACATGAAGGGCACGGTCAGGCCAGCCTTGCTGGACAAGCACATTTTGCAGGTCATCAAGCATCCGTGAGGGGCCGCATGCGTAAATCTGCGTTGTGGCGTTGGGCTGGGCGAGGAGTTCACGGAAATTGTTTCGATGCCCTTCTTCGCTGATGTACAAGCGCAGGCGAACGCCATGGCGGCGTTGCAGGTTTTCAATAAGCGGCAGTGCAGCTCGAGATCGGCCGCTGAAATGAATTTCGTAGTCGATGCCAAGAGACTGTGCATGCTGTGCCATAGCCATGATGGGGGTAATGCCAATGCCTCCGGCAATCAGCACAATACGATCTGTTGATGCCTCGCTCATGCGGAAATGGTTTCGTGGGCCGCGAATGCGCAGCGTCGCACCTGGTTTGGCGTAATCGTGTATCCAGGCCGACCCACCGCGGCTATTGGGATCGCGTTGTACCGCGATCTGCCATGTCTCGCGATTTTCCAGATCGCCGCACAGAGAGTACTGTCGGGACAACCCCGTATCACCACACTCGACATCCAGGTGTGCCCCTGGGGTCCAATTCGGAAGCGGCGATCCCGTGGGAGACGCCAAACGCAGGAGTACCGTGTCTGGCGCCACTTTTTCCGCCGATTCCACCACAAGCTTGCGCACCATGTTTTTTGCGAGAGGCGCTCCCAGCCGTACGGGTTGAACTTGTTGCAATGCTACCGAGTCGAGCCGCTCGGGATTGAGATTGGGATCCCATTCCACCAAGAGATTTCGCGGCCCGCGGAACGACAAGTTGTGGACATATTTGTACGACTGCTGGGCCAATCGCATGTGGGGCAGGCGCCGTGTCAATTCGCCGATGATAATCTGCATCTCCATCCGGCCGATATTCTTGCCCAGGCATTGGTGAGCGCCGAAGCCAAAGGTCAGGTGCTCGACTGTGTTGTCACGCCGGATATCGAAAAAATCGGGATCGCTGAATTGCTTGTTATCGTGATTGGCGGAAGCGACTACGAGCAATAGCTTGGAGCCGGCTGGAATCCGGACGCCTTCAATCTCGACATCACTCATAACCTTGCGCCGCCATGATGCAATGGAGCCGCTATGCCGCAGGCATTCTTCCACTGCAGGTGAAATCAGCCCGGGATCGGCACACAGATCCTGCCAAGCTTCCGGATGTTCCAGAAGCATTTTGATCGCATTGGCCGATGCAAAGGACGTCGTTTCATGCGCGGCCACGATGATCGCCATCATCATCGAGTGCAGATAGGAATCCGTGACCACATCCGGATAGTCTTTTTGCTGACGGATCGAGTAGCGCATCCACCCCGGTCCATCTGGCGTGCGTTTCATTTTTTCCAGCACTTCGCCTGCCAACTGCCAGAACTGACCGACGGTATGCGCTACCGACTCCCGTTCCTCAGGGGTCGGCCGCCCGAAGGCGTTGACCGTATGCGCAATCGAAAAGCGGTGCATTTTTTCACGATCCGAGTCATCATCGATGCCCAGAAAATGCAAAGCCACGGAGAAGGGGACATCCCATAACAGCTTCTGGAACAGATCGACGTGGCCTTCATCCATAAACTGATCGATGGCCTCTGTGACCAGGCGGCGCACCATCGGCTCATGTTGCTTCAGGTGTTCTGGTGTAAAAGGTGCCATCAGTACCCGTCGTCGAGCCATATGCGCCGGCTCGTCCTCATTGACCAAGGTCCGATTCATTGCATAGCCATAGTGCTTCAAAATGGCAGCCGCTTCATTTGAAAGCGGCTCTATCGGCTCCAAAACATTTGACGGACTGAACGTAATCGGGTCTCGAAAAATATTTTTAATCGCCTGATAACGTGTCACGACCCAGTAATCGAGCTTGGGGCTATAAAAAACCGGTTCCTTTTCGCGTGCCCAGCGTATAAATTCGGAAGGGTTTTCCATGTAAGCATCTTGAAACGGGTCGAAATCGGCGGCGTGCTGACTGATAGGGCAGCCCGTCGAGGGTTTTGGCACCGCTCCGGCTACGTGCGCGATTGGGCAGGCTGAAGGAAGTTTGTGATGGATGGCATTCGTCATGCTGCTTTCTCCGTTTAAGCCAACGCCGTGGGATAGGGGCTGGTATCGACATGATTGAGCATCATGTACGCAAGTTTTTCCAGCATCTTGGCGCGCAGGCAGGCGCTGGAAGAATCGCTCCACAGATTATTCAGTTCGTTCGGATCCTCTGCCAAATTGTAGAGTTCCCCCCAATTGGCGCCATCGTAGATGGTGACGCGGCAGTCGTTTGCCAGCAAAGTCCGGCAACGTATGCGAGTATTGAAACCCAGTATTACCCGCTGCCCTTCTTCTTCAATGATTAGCGCATCGCGCAATTGCGTGTCTGCCCCTGCCATGACAGGCATCAAGCTATGCCCTTGAATGCCGTTGTAGGGCGCTACACCTGCGCGGTTCAGTACCGTTGGAGCGATATCGACAGTGCTGACGAGGCTGTCGGAGTTCAGGGTTTTGGCTGCGCCTTCTGGTTCCGCCCATAGGAATGGCACACGGGTGAGGCCTCGGTAGTGGATTGGCCCTTTAAGCATAAGCTGATGATCGCCCAGATAATCGCCATGGTCGCTGGTAAACACCACCACGGTGTTGCGGCTCAGCCCCAGTCGATCCAATTCGCCCAGCACCCGGCCGATCTGGTGATCGATGTTGCTGATCGAGCCATAGTTTAGCGCCAGTGCCTCTTTGGCTTCCTGTTCATTGCAGGCAAATATGGCGGGCGTGTTCTTGATGGCCTTGCCGGAATCGCGCTGATCGTAGAGCCACTTCACATGAGGGGGCACCGATGTCGGCGTGCCATGGAACGAAGGGGGTAGTTCCATCTGCGCTGGGTCGTACATGTCCCAATACTTGCCGGGCGGTGTAAACGGATGGTGCGGATCGGGAAATGAACACTTCAGGAAGAAAGGTTGTCCTTGCGCGGCGAATTCCCGCAAATAGTCCATGCCACGATCGGCAATATACGCTGACGGATAAATCTCTTCAGGCAGGCGTGTGCGCCAGGCTTGGCGGATTTTCGACAGGGCATAGCCGGGTGTGGGCATGGCGCCATCCGGACCGACGTGGCGCTCCAGTTCCGGATAGTGCTTGCGCAGCCAGTATCGATAATGGCCATGAACCTCGTCGCTGTGTTCATCCACCAGACGTGCCTGCTCGAAGCCGTAGTAAGGGTAGTCCAGATCGAAATCGTCGCTGGACAGCCAGTATTTTCGCCGTTCCTGGTCGTAATTACCCGGTGTGGCGCGCATGGCCTCCTGCTTCAAGCGACTTTCAAGAGGCACCGGCCACACCGGGGGCCTGAGTGTCATGTTCTGCAGATGTGCTTTGCCCACCAGTGCTGTCCGATATCCGGCTTGCCGCAGCGATTCAACAAAGGTCATGGCCTGCAAGGATAGTGGAATACCATTGTGGCGGGCTCCATGCGTGGATGGAAAGCGGCCGGTCATCAGGCTTGCGCGATTTGGCATGCAAATAGGAGTTGCCACATGCATGTTGTTGAATTGGCTGGCCCGCCGGGCAAGCGTGTCCAGATTGGGGGTTTTCACCACCGGATTGCCATAGCAGCCCAGATGATCCGCCCGTTGCTGGTCAGTAATGAAAAACAGAAAGTTTACCGGCGCATCGGATCCAACGCTCATTGTGTCGTCCCAGTCTCTTCTACTGTCTTTTTCCAGAAGGCCAACCCGTCGGCCACCAGTTTTCTGAATGCCTCCGGCGTCATGGGCAGGGGCTTTGTACCCTGCTTGTCCAGCTCCTTAATGAACTCGGGGGATGCCAATACTGTATTGACGAGCGTGTTGAGTTTCTCCACAGTCTGGGCGGATGTACCCGCCGGCGCAAACAATCCCAGCCAGGAGCTGACGGATGCGCCTGTGGTCAGATCGGAAAAATACTCCACCCCTTTGATCGAATCATATTTTTCATCGTTGGCAATACCCAGCAGCTTGACTTTACCGGACTTGATGAACGGCAGTGCCGGGGCCAAACCGCCCATCATCAAAGGCACCGTATCCGCCGCGAGATCCATCATGGCAGGGCCAGCGCCCTTGTAGGGTACATGCTGGATTTTGAGGCCCAGTTTCTTGCTCAGCAATGCCATGGCAAATTCATGCACCGTACCCACCCCGGGCGAGGCATAGCTATATTTTCCAGGGTGTGTCTTGATGACCTCGACCGCTTCTTTCAGGCTGCTGGCCGGAAAGCTTTGATTGGCGAGCAATACCACGACGTTATCAACTACAGCGGCCACCGGGGCAAAACTTTTTTGCGGATCATAAGCGAGATCATGATAAATGAATGGATTAAGGCCGTGCGTATTTGAAGTCCCCATCAATAGGGTATAGCCGTCTGGCTTGGAGCGGGCCACGTAGCCCGCGCCAATTCCACCGCCTGCGCCGGGCTTGTTCTCCACAATAAAGTTATAGCCGGAAGCCGTGGACATTCGCTGCGCCAATAAACGTGAAATGACATCTGTGGCCCCACCGGGCGCATAAGGCACTATGATTTTGATGGGTCTGGATGGATAGTTATCGGCCGCCATGGCCGGGGTGCTGACCGCAGTTGCTACAAGACTGCAAGCCAATATTCTTTTGATCAAATGCTTCATGCCGCTCTCCTGGATTATCGCGACCGCCATTTCGCTAGAACGAATAGGGATGCGAATGTGATTTCCTCAATAGTGTGGCGCCGCATCGCCATAACGTAAAATGAAATCTTTTACCACCGCGATAACTATAAATATATGATGAGCGAGCCATTATTCCCTCAGCTGTACATTAAAAAACGTCATGTCGAGCTGCTTCTGGCCCTATATGAAACCCAGCATATGGGACGCGCGGCCGATCGCCTGAATATGAGCCAACCGGCTGCCTCGAAGGCACTGGCCCAGCTTGAAGAGCACGTCGGTGCGCCGCTATTCCTGCGCACGCCTTACGGTACCAAACCCACGCCGCTGGGCATGCTTTTGATTTCCCATGCGCAAAATCTAAATGGCGCGGCACAAAGAGTAGGCGACGAAGTCCGATCCTTGCTGACGCGCGACAGGCGTATCCTGCGCATAGGCGTGCTGCCTTCCTCGTCGGTTCACACATTGCCCAAATTGATTTCCAGCCTGATCGAGCACGACGCCGGGCTCGAGCTCACTATTTTCGAAGGCGTCTTGAACGTCCTGGTTGAAAAGCTGGAGCGGGAAGAGCTCGATCTCGTTCTGGGGCGTGTGTCCGATGCGCTCCATCGCAACTGGATTCATGAGGTGTTTTTGTATGACGAACCGGTAGCTATCGTATGCGGACCGCGACACGAACTGATACAGCGCAAGCCGAAACACTTGCGTGAACTGATCCCGTACCGCTGGATCATCCCCATTAGCGGTACCGTTCAAAGAGACTGCGTGGAAGCGATGCTCGATCGGGCCCGGCTTAGGCTTGCCGATTCCATTGAGTCGAACTCCTTATTAACCAATATCACGCTTATCAATCAATATAACTGGATCAGTGTGCTGCCCCAAAGCCTGGCTGGCTACTATGAAACCAAAAACCTCGTCAAAACTCTAGCCATAAAATCGGGCGTCAACTTTGGCGCCATCAGCTTGCTGTATCGGAAGCAGGTCGTTGTGTCTAGCCAAATACAACTGGCGGTACAAATCATGCAAGATTTATTTCCGGCTGCTCGTCAGTAGGACAAGGTCAAAGTGAAGAAGCTGCTCTTGCTCGCCATGAGCCCTCATACAGGGGCTGAACGCCGCACATGGCGCAGACATTGTGCGGCGCTTATGGTTTTTACTGTTCGGCAGCGCCGGATTCCCGCACGATGCGTCCCCATTTCTCGCTTTCCTTGCGTATGAAAGCGGCGAATTCCTGGGGTGTTTGCGTCATGGGATCGGAGCCGATGGCCTGTAGCTTTTTATCCATGCCGGGGTGTTTGACCACCTGCTGTATCGCTGTCGAGAGTTTTTCAACCACCTCTTTGGGCAGGCCGGCGGGTCCCAGTATGGCATACCAGATGGTGATGTCGTAGCCAGGGACACCTGCCTGGGCAATGGTCGGAACGCCGGGAAACAGCGGCGATGTGGTGGTGCCCGAGACACCCAGCGGGCGGACTTTGCCGGCTTTGGCGAGTTCCACATAGCTGGGAATGTTGTCGATCATCATATTGATGCGGCCGCCTACGAGGTCGGTGATGGCCGGTGCCGTACCCTTGTATGGAATGTGCAGCAGCTTGATGCCGGTAAGCGATTCCAGCATGACGGCGGCCAGGTGGCTGGAACTGCCTATGCCCGAAGAGCCGAACGTGAGCTTGCCCGGTTCGGACTTGGCCAGTGCGATCAGCTCTTTGACGGTGTGCACCGGTACCTTGGGGTTGACCACCAGCACGTTGGCGGAGGAGGCAACCGGGCCGATGGGGGTGAAGTCCTTGACAGGATCGTAGCGCAGGTTTTTGTACAGATAGGGGTTGATGACCAGCACCCCCGTTGTGGAGAAAAACAGGGTATAGCCGTCGGGCGCTGCCCCAACCACGGATTGCGCGCCAATCGTACCCGCCGCGCCGGCACGATTTTCAACGATTACGGTCTGCCCCAGAAGAGGCCCAAGTTCGGCGGCGATGAGGCGGGCGGTGGCGTCGGTACCGCCGCCGGCGGGGAAAGGCACGATCAAGTGTATCGGCTTATCCGGATACGCCGCTTGCGCGGCAACGGCGGCGGTACATAGCGCGAGACCTGCGAGAATGCTTGTAACATTTTTGAGGATGGACATGTAGGCTCCGGGAATAGATGGGCTGATTTCCCTTTGCGGAATATAAGCCCTGGGTCAATGGAAAATTACACTTGAAAACGATGCGGCCGCATTCAAGCCTTGTCCGGCTTGTTGTTCGCGCGGCCGTGAAATTGACGCGCATGGTGCACCATGTCGGCCGGAGGCCGCGCATGCAGATAGCCGCGGCGGGTCACGCTGATGCCCATATCCTTGAAGTCCGCCATTACTTCGGCCATCTTGATCGTCGCGCTCAGGCCATCGATTACCGGCACCTCGTCGATGCGGGTGATATGGGCACGCGCCATTGCTTCACTCAGATAGAGCTGGCCTGGAATAATGGCCTCGGCGCCTTGTGCAATCGCTACTCGCGCGGCTTTTTCGAATTTGGCTACCAGTTGCTCGGATTCCGAAAGCCCGCGGCTGATATCCTCGAAGCTGGCGTCGATGAGCAGCGTAGGCAGTGCGCGTGTGGCCAGGCCCAGTCGCTGGACGCGTAAGTCCATCATTTGATCGAAGCCTTCCTGGAACACCAGTATGGCGAATCGAGTGGACATGCAGCAGGCGAAGTGCATGGCGGATTCGCCATAGCCCACCACGGGAATATCGAGCAGAGACCGAGCTTCTTCGAGAGCGGGATCCTGCACCGAGCCGACCACGAACACGTCATAACCTTGCGCTTCGGCACGCAGCGCGTTTTCCAGGATGAGCTGCGTGCTGAAGGCCGCCATATATGGATACTTCACCACATCCGCGGGCGTGTATTTGCCATAGACGTTCTCCGGCATGCCGATGAAGTCGACCGTCACGCCGGGCCGGGCAATTTTTTTGACCCGCTCGTGCATGCCTGCGAAGTAGGCCGGAGTGCGACCGGTTTCGACGAGGCTCTGGAAAAGTATGCGCATTATTCATTCCTCCGGTCGGCGTGCCTGGCATGCCGCCAATAATCAAGAAGCGGTGAAGGCCGCGACGATGTCGCGCCAAGGCTGGCGCATGCGGGCGGCGGGCAGCGTCATCAGAGCATCGGCAGCCGGACGCAGGCGTGGATACATCGATTGGGTCAGTGCGCCGATCTTGTCCAGCCGCTGCTCGTCCGCGTAAGGCCGGTCAGGGCCGCCGGTGGCCGATAGACACTCCGCTACGAGCTGCGTGCCGTCGGCGAACCCCATTTGTATGCGCGCCGGCCTATCGTTTGGCGGCGCTGGAATCGGCGTGGGCCAGGGCGCCATGGATACGCGCTGACGCAGTCGATTCACTTTTTCATCGGCCAGCATGGCGCTGGAGAAGGCGTCGGCGCCACCGTTGCCGCGCACCACCGCTGCCGCCAGCGCGTGCGACATCGAGAACTTTGCGGCCAAGGTGTTGTGAGGCTGCGGGTTCTGCAGAGGCAGCGCCAATTCATGGGTTTCCACCTCGATGGCGGTGATATTGTCTACGCCTTTCTGTATGGCCTGGTCGCGGATCTCGAGTGTCGCCTCGACCGCGGCGTGCAGGTGCTGGCAGCAGGCGTACATCTTGGTGTAGCCGTCCAGGATGGCCCAGGATCGGCCCAGTTCCTGCGTCAGGAATTTCTCATGGGAAATACCGCCCAGCACCGTGCAATACACATCGTAAAAACTGCTTGGTGTGCCGGAGATTCCACCATCGGCCCATTCCACGGCGGCCATGCCGGATTGCGCGCCCACGCCGGCCCACACATTGCGTACCAATGCGCCGAGCGCCAGGTGATTGCGCGGCGCGGGAGTGATCAATGTAACGGCGGCGCTGGCGGCGTTCAACGCCTGTTGCGCCGACAGCTTGCGATTGAGGGCCACCGCCACCGCCGCACCCACGGCGGCGAATCGGCCATGCGATTGCATCACCGCGGGACGTTGCTCGAAGGCGCGCGCGACGCGGGTTACGACTTCGTAAGCAAGCACGATAGCGTGCAGCAGATCGTCGAATGACGTGCCGTCGGCTTCCGCGTCGGCCAGCAATGCAGGCAGCACATAGAGGCCCGCGTGGCAGGGCGATAGGCGATAGCCTTCATCCAGTTCCAGCCAATTAGTGGCGACAGCGTTGATGAGGGCCGCGTTGCGGCGATCGGTCTTTCGCCCCGGTACTGGAATGATCGTGGCTTCGGGCGTCCCCCCCGTCCCCCCGAGCTTGGGCAGCAGGCGTTGGAACTCCGGCTCGGCGGCGGCGCCGGTCATGGCGGCGAGGTCGTCGAACAGGACCAATACCGCGCGGCGCTTGACCTCTTCCGGGATATCGTGCGGCGTCGTCGAAAAGGCCCAGTCGAACAATTGGAGAATAGCTTGCTCGCAGACCTCTCTGGGGTCGGCAGGCGCGGAACTGAGGCGGCTGGACATAGGATTCTCCTAGTAAGCGTGAACAAGCAAGGACTGTGCGGCATGGTCGCCGGCTATCATGCCGAGTCCGTAGGCGCTGAGCAGGCCGTTTCCGGACATATAGCCCTGCGCGCAGTCTCCGGAGATGCCGGCCGCCGAGCCGCCGCCCGCGTACAGGTTCGGAATGCGGGACCCATCGGGCCGCTTGACGCGCGCGTGCACATCCACGACCAGGCCGCCTTGCGTATGCACCATCGCACCGGTGATGACGGCACCGTAGAATGGCGGTGCCTGAGGCACCGGCAGGCCTGCCCGATCCCAGGGATCCGGGCGTATCCCCGCGCATTCCTCGAAGCTTTGCTGCAATGCCTCCGGCGGCAGCTTGAACCTTTCGGCCAGTTGCGCGAGGGTGGGTGCGGATTTGATCGCGCCGGACGCCACGGTTTCCTTCCAGTGGTCCAGCCGGGCTACCACGTCGAACATGTTTTGATCGAAAATCGCAATGGCCTGCTGGTCCGCCTGCGCCAGCACCTCTTGGGCGAATTCCGAATAGCCCTGGTCTTCGCGCGCAAAGCGCCGGCCTTGCCGATTGACGATCACCGCACCGAGCTGTGGGATTTCCGGCGACAGACGGGTGCCGTAGCCCGCACATACCAGTCCATGCCCCTGATAGGCGGACATATGAGCGACCGCCGCTCCCAGCTCGAGTCCCCAGCGAATGGCGTCGCCGGTATTGCCCTGCACGCCAATGCAATCGATTCCCGCCATTTCGGGAATGTAGCGCGCAATCATGTCCTGGTTCGATCCGAAGCCGTCGCAGGCCAGGATGACGTGCTTGGCTCCAATGCATTGTTCACCGTCAGGACCGGCACGCACACCGTTCACCGCTCCTTGCGCATCGATTATCAGACCCATGCCGGGCGTGCGATCGGCATGGGTGATGTTGTTCATTCGCGCCAGTGCGCCTTGCAAGGCCCGTATCAGTGGCGCACCGGTCCGGCCCGGCCCGTTGTGCAGGCGCAGGGCGGAAAAGCCGGAGCGTCCAGCATCTTGATTGAGTTCGATCGGTACGCCCAGATCTTCCTCGAAAATGCGAATGATTTCGGTTGAAAGGGCGCATAGCGCATGCACGATCCGGGCATCGGCGCGGCCTTTGTTCTTGCGCAGGATATCGGCCGCCATCCGCTCCGGCGAATCTTCGATGCCGGCCGCGCGCTGATGATGCGTACCGGCCGCGGGCAAGGAGCCGCTGGCAATTTCGGCGTTGCATCCGAGCCTGGAGTCTTTGTCCAGCAATATGACGTCCAGCCCTTGCAGGCCGGCGCGGTAAGCCGCCATCAGCCCGCATGCGCCGGCGCCGACGACGACGACATCCGCTTCATAGTCGAACTCTGTATGTTCCATGGTTCCTCAGGCGATTGAGTCAGGACATGTGGCAATGGGCGATGGCACCCGTCTTATCGTTCGATCTTGATATTGGCCTTCTTGATGATATTGCCAAAACGGTCGTACTCCGCCTTTACGAAATCGGCGAATGCCTGCTGGCTCATGCCGTTGGCCGGATCCATGCCTAGCTGGGTATAACGCTTGCTCAGGTCGCCGGCCAAGGCCTGGTTGACCGCGTCATGCAAGCGCTTGACCACGGCATCGGGGGTGCCCTTGGGTGCAAAAATGGCGTACCACGTACTGGATTGATAACCTGGCACACCCGCTTCCTGCGCGGTCGGCACTTCGGGCAGAATGGGCGAACGCTTCTGGCCTGTTGTCGCCAGCGCCTTGACGCGGCCGGACTGGATCAGCGGCACGGCAAAAGCAATGTCCGCGAAAGCGAAGTTGACCTCGCCGGACAGCACGGCCGTCATGGCCGGCCCCATGCCTTTGTAGGCCACCGGCAGAAACTTTGCGCCGGTGGCCGCGGAGAGCATTTCGCCCGCCAGATGAGGTGCTCCACCGACGCCGGAAGTACCGTATGTAATGTGTCCGGGGTTCTGTTTGGCCAGGGCCACGAGCTCCTTCAGCGTGGACACCTTGACCGTGTCATTGACGATGATCGCCGAGGGCGTCTTGACCACCAGCGCGACGGGGATGAACGCTTTCAGTGGATCGACCCGCAGCTTGTACAGGTGCGGGGCCGCCGTCATCGGGCCGGCCGAGGCGAACAATAAGGTATAGCCGTCCGGTTTGGATTGCGCCACGAATTGGTTGGCGATGACGCCGTTGGCACCGGGTTTGCTATCGATCACGATGGACTGGCCCAGAATCCTGCCCAGCTCCGGCGCCAAGGGCCGTGCCACGGCATCGCTGCCTCCTCCGGGTGCGAATTGCTGAATGAGCGTGATGGGGTGGGTCGGATACTGCTCGGCACCGGCTGTGCCCGTGGCCAGCGGGGCTATTGCGAGTGTGGCGGCGGATAAGAACCTGCGTGTGATTTTCATTGCTCCTCCAGTTGTTCAGTTATGCGGGTGAAACGGTTATGTTCAGGGCATGCGTGCGTGCAAGTACCGAGGCGCGTCTGGCCCGGCCCCTTAGCGGGCCGGGCTCACACCCTGCAGACTATCCAGCAACTCTTCGGTGGTGCCGACATCGGCGTATTTTTCCGACATGTCGAATAGATTGACCGCATGGGAAACGGCGCTGCGGTCATAGACGCAATCTTGCGGAACGAAGACTTTGAAATTCAGCGAAAACGCGTCTACTACGCTCCCTCGCACGCAGCCGCTCGTCGTGCATCCCGTTACGATCAGGGTATCGGCCTGCAAATCGATCAAATGACTCGCCAGGGCGGTACCGAAAAACGCGCTCGGATGTTTCTTGGGCAGCAGTACGTCGGTCTGGGCCGGTGCGATCTCGGCAACGAAGTCATAGCCGTGCGAGGCGATATTCATGATCGCGGGCACTTTCTCCGCCAAACGGCCGCCTTCACCTGCGACTTTCGGCGCGACATGCGGATAGAGCACTGGCCAACCCTTGGCGCGGAACATCTCGAGCAGTTTTTGAATATTGCCGACCGCTTGCCAGCCCATTTCGCCGCAACTGGTGGGGAATTCTTTGATGGCTTCCCAGAAGGGCATCGGACGGGTGCCGACGGTACGGTACTGCACATCGATGATCAGCAGCGCCGGTCGTTGGCCGATACCCCCCGGCCGGCCAAAACCCGCGGCCCGATATCCGGCCTGTTCGTCTGCGCTGATGATGTTGTCCCAAGGTTTCATGATTCCATCCCACTATCGAAATTGATTTATGCAGAAAATTTCCAATTCAGGACACTAGCGGCCGCGCCAGATACTGGCCATAGCCGGGTTCGCCCATAATCTTGCCGTCTTGCATCACAGTCTCGCCGCGCACGATGGTGCGCACCGGCCAGCCCTTGAGCGTCCAGCCGTCATACAAGCTGTAGTCCGAATACGAGCCAAGCTCCTCCGCTCGCACGGTACGGCTGCGCTCCAGGTCGACCAGGGTGATGTCCGCATCCGCGCCGGTCTGCAGCGTTCCCTTGCGCGGCATCATTCCAAAGATCTGCGCGGGTGCCCTGCTCAGCAGTTCGGCGACACGCTGCAGCGATAGGCGGCCCTTGTGGTAGCCCTCGCTGAGCAGCACCGGCAGGATCGTTGCTGTGCCCGGGAAGCCCTGCGAGGCCAGCCAGAAAGGCCGTTCCTTGGTGGAGCGCTTGCGCGGCACGTGGTCGGAAGCGACCACATCGATGCTGCCGTCGCGCAAGCCTTCCCACATTGCTTCGACGTCGTCCTTGCTGCGAAACGGCGGGTTGGCTTTGCCCATGGGACCCAGGGTCGAGTCGTCGTCGTGCGTCAGGTAATGTGGGCAGGTTTCGACATGAATATGTGGGTAGCGCGAACGCCAGCGGCGTACTTCATCCAGCGCCATGCGCGTGCTCAAGTGCGGAATATAGAGATGCGCGCCCAGTTGTTCCGCGAAATACATGGCCCGCACGCAGCTCTCCGCTTCGGTGAATGGCGGCTTCGTGTCCGCCCAATCTTTCAGCGTCGGCTGTTCGATCGCCTGCGCGCGCCGGCGCAGCCTGTTGACGATTTCGATGTTCTCGGTGTGGCAGACTATCTTCACGCCCGGCAATGTTCCTGCCATTTTCAGCAGATCGTAGAAATAGCCGTCATCGGTTCCATCCAGGCCGAGGTAGCGCCCTTCCTCACCCTTGAAGTTCATGAAGTATTTGAACGAGGTGACACCATAGCGATTGACATAGGCGGGCATGTCGCGGACATGCTCTTCGTTGGCCACGCTGAAGTGGAAACCGTAGTCGACATGGCAACGAGCCCGTGCGTATTCCTGCTCACGCTCGTAGACATCGGCATAGCTTTCGTTGTTTAGAAAGTAGCCCAGAATCGAGGTAAAGCCGCCCTGCGCGGCATACACGGTTTCGGTGGAGTACTCGGTGATCTTTTCACCGAAGCCGAAATGCACGTGAGCGTCGATGAGGCCGGGAAAAGCATGCAAGCCATCCGCTCGAAGGACGGGAATCGACGCATCGACCGGCGTGTCGGGAGTCAGTCGCCCCGCGATTTTTCCGTCCTGGATCAGGAGGTCGAGCGCGCAGGGCATATGGTCGGGTTCGACCACTTGAGCGCCGCGCAGGACAAATTCAGCTGGCATGGAAAGCGTTCTCCATCATAAGTTACATAGGATGCAGGTGGCTGCATGTGGAATGGACCACCTGATTCAACTCTTCGAGCGTGCGCGGCAGCAGCCCCGTTTCATCGATGAGAAAGGCGGGCAGACTGGCGCGCAGCCAGGACGGGTCGATCCGTTCGCCAATCACCACCATCCTCGCGCGGGGGTCGCTGTCTGGCCAGCGTGCAATGGCCGCGGAGGGGTGGAAGTAGCGTCCGACCCCTTGCACGAACACATCGCGTATCGGGTCGGATAAATGCAGTAGGCCCTTGCAACGCAACAATCGGTCGCCGTATTCACAAATCAGCAGATGTGTCCACGCCGCCAGCCCCGCGGGATGAATGCGCTGCGGCCCGAGCCAAAGGCTTTCATTGTTGACCGCTCCATGCAGGTGCGCGGCATGGTTGTGACGATGGCTATCGTGGCTGGTGCCGGCCTCGTGCGTAGGCTCGCTCCTGGCCGGCACCGCGGGGTTGGCGCGCACGAAAATGTCAGTGAGCGCGTCGGCATCATTCGCCCGCACCCGCAGCGCTGTCGCATTCAGGCCGTCGAGCGCCGTATTCAATGCAAGCTCGGCCTGCTTGTCCACCAGATCGGTCTTGGTGATCGCAAGCACATCCGCGAGCGCGACCTGGCGCACGGTTTCGCGTTGCCGTCGAATCTGCCCGAGCGCCTGATGCGCGTCGACGGTTGAGATTACGCGACCCAGCACGAAGCTATCGGCCAGTGTCTGGTCGCCCAATAAGATGTTAAGGATCGGTGCCGGTTCGGCCAGCCCGGTTGTCTCGATCACCACCCGTGTGAGCGGATGCCCTGCCGCCCGTGCCTGCCGTTTCAGGTCGAGCAGGGTTTCGCGCAGGGACCCCGAGAGCGAACAGCACAAGCAGCCCGACTCGAGCAGAACCACGTTCTCGGATATTTGCGACAGGATCAGTTGATCGATACCGATGGCGCCGATTTCATTAATGACAACCGCCACTCCCCGCGCGGTTTCCGTATGCAGGAAGCGATTGAGCAGGCTTGTCTTGCCGCTGCCCAGAAAACCCGTGAGTACATCGCAGGTAATACGACAGGCGTCTGGCTGTGCCGAGTTCGCAGCGTTTTCCATTGAGGCGCATTCCCATCGATATGAGCCGGATTCGATCCGATGTTATGTCTTGATGTTACGTCCTAATCGTTACGTCTGACAATAATTTATTTCTTCTAGCGTAACATGTGACCCTATTGCGATGCAAGATCTATCGTCAATCCACAGGAGGGCTATCTCATATCCTGGACGCCCTGGACTGGTAGGCCGGACGGGGAGTGGCCCACCTGCCCGGCCATATCCGTGGATTCTTCGGTACACTTTTGGCATGGGCAGTGTTGTCCGGTCCTTGCCGTCGAGAGTCATAACCGCATATGAGTGAAAAAAAATTGAATTCGGTCGATGCCGTCAAGGTATCGGTCCGCATCCTGGATAGCCTGGCCCTCGCGCATCGTGCGATGGGTGTGACCGAGCTGGCCGAGCAATTGAGCGAAACCAAGCCTCGCATTCATAGGCATCTGGCAACGCTCAAGGAAGTGGGCTTGATTGAACAGGACAACGCCAACGAGCGCTATCGTCTGGGGTGGCGGCTGTTCCAGCTTGGCGAGGCGGCTGGCAATCAGTTTGATCTTCGGCGAAGAGCCGAGCCTTACCTGGTGCAATTGCGCGATGAATTGCGCGAGACGGTGGTGTTGACCGTTGCGACCAATGGCATGCCCATGGTTATCAGCACCATGGAAAATATCTACGCGCGCATTTGCGTGAGCGTCAAACCCGGCAACCGCCCGCCACCGCATCGGTCCGCCCTGGGGCGAGTGTCACTCGCATTTGCTTCGCCGCGGGAGCGCGATGCCATGCTGGACGAGGTGCTGGCCTCCGGTGTCAAGTTCGATGCAGCGGCGCTGACCGAGCTCTCGAAGCGACTGGATCGGATTCGCGCGGATTACTACGAAATATGCAGTGGCGAGATGATGACCGGCATCAGCACGCTGGCGGTACCGATATTTCGCGACGGCGCTTCGCTTGCCGGCTCGATTGCGATCGTGGGTTCGGTCGACGATATTCCAACGCCGCCCGACGAGCGGCAGATCAAGGCACTTCAGCGCGTCGCCCGTGAGCTGTCCGAGCAGTTGAATAGCATGATGTATTCGGAGCGCGCGGGTGCTCCGGTGCGTCGCTGATGCTCCGCGGCAACGCCTCCACTGTCTGAAAACGGTTCGGGGCCGAGGTTGCTCGTACGTTAGTCCAGCCATTGTGCTGTTGGTCAAGGTGTCTGGCTCCGGATATGATGAGGATGCTCAAACGGCTGAAGGAGATATTTTGATTACTGTCGATGAAAAGCGGCTTTGGGATTCGGTGATGGACATGGCACGCATAGGCCAGACCACCAACGGAGGCAGTTGCCGGCTGACGCTGACCGAGGATGACGTGGCAGGCCGTCGTCTTTTCATGCAATGGTGCGAAGAGGCGGGGTGCCAAGTCTATACCGACGAAGTCGGGAATATTTTCGCCCGTCGGCCTGGGACCGATTCCGGCGCGGCGCCGGTATTGTGCGGCAGTCATCTGGACACGCAGCCGCTGGGCGGGCGCTTCGACGGCGTTTATGGAGTGCTGGCTGGGCTTGAAGTCCTGCGCACGTTCAATGCGCGGGGCATCGCTACCTGGCGTCCGGTAGAGGTTGTCGCCTGGACCAATGAGGAAGGCTCGCGCTTCACGCCGGGAATATTGGGGTCGTCCGTTTACGCCGGGCGCGCGGATCTCGCGTTCGCGCGTGCCCGTCCCTGTCTGAAGACCGGGGTGACTCTTGGCGAAGAACTGGATCGTACCGGGTTCGCCAATACGCCGCGCTTTCGCGATAGGCCGGTGGCCTATTACGAAGCCCATATCGAGCAGGGGCCGGTGCTGGAACAGGCGGCTGTGCCGCTGGGCGTGGTGACTGGCGTGCAGGGCTTGCATGAATATGACGTGACCCTCACCGGCTTCGAGTCTCACGCCGGTACCACGCCTATGAAAATCCGCCGGGACGCGCTGGCCTGCGCCGCCGGGATCATCGCCGCTCTTGCGGAACTGGGGCGGCAATCGGGCGATGACACGCGCCTGACCGTAGGGCATATCGCCTGCCGACCGAACTCGCCCAGCACCATCCCTGGCAGCGTGGCATTCAGTATCGATCTGCGGCATCCGGACATTCGCCAACTGGACACGCTGGCCGAACAGGTCGCTGACATCTGCCGTGAACGCGCCAAGATGGAGAATATTGCACTCGATTTTGCGCCCGTGGCGACCTATGAGCCCATTCAGTTCAGTCCCGCTTGTGTGGATCGGGTGCGCCAGGCCAGCGCAGCACTAGGTTTTTCCAGTCTGGATATGTGCAGCGGCGCCGGGCACGATGCCGTCAATCTGTCGTACGTGGCGCCGTCGGCGATGATATTTGTGCCTTGCCGCAACGGCCTAAGCCATAATGAAGCTGAATATGCGGAATCACGCCACCTGGCGCAGGGAGCGTCGGTGCTGGCGAATGTGCTTCTTGTCGAGGCAGATTCGGCCTGACCGGTGACAGCATGCAAGTTGCATAAGCTATTGCCGTCTAAAGTCGCATATCGAGAAATTCCTCGATAGGCGGATTATTATCGGCTCTTATCGATAACAGGCTGCCACCAGAAGAATGTCTTTGCAGGGCTCGAATGGGGTCAGGAAGCCAGAAATCGATAGAAAGACATTAAATTCCATTCACATTGATCCAAATCCTCATGGCACTAAAAATAATTCTTACCGGCGATGTCAATCTGATGAATGTCCCGGATCCGGATACGCCGTTTCGCCAGGTTAAAAAGGTGTTTGGCTCGGCTGATCTGGTGTTCAGCAATCTCGAGTGTTCGCTATACGAACCGCCCCCAAACCATTCGGTCGACAATGAAGGTTTTTATGTCGCCCCGCTTGCCGACGAGCAGGACACACTGCGGGAGGATCACGCAGGGCTCGAAAGTTTATGGGACGTGTTTTGAGCCCAGCGGCGATGAAATAATGCTTGATTTGAAAACCGTTTGAGGCAGGGGGCGGGACCGTGGCGATTGGAAGTAGAATCTCGCTGCCTGTTTCAAAAAGGATCATGCGATGATAAGTGCCGGTCATGCCACGCGTTAATTATATTGAGCCGATCGTCATGCTGGCGACCGTCATGCAGTGGCTTGTTCTGGCAACCATTACCGGAGCCATCGTGGGAAGCGGCACGAGCCTTTTCTTGCATGGCTTGTTTTTCCTCACCGGCAAGACAGCATCCATCCCATTGTGGCTTCAGATGACATTACTGCCGCTGGGCGGATTTCTGAATGGATTGCTTCTGCATTATGGCTATAGGAAAAATACGAGCGGACTCAAGGACTCGGTCATTGCCGCGGTTCATAAGCAATCGGGCCAGATGCCCTTCAAAACACTGGCCATCAAGCCCATTGCGGCGATCATTACACTGGCGTGCGGCGGGTCCGCGGGAAAGGAAGGGCCCTGCTCACATATTGGCGGCTCGCTGGCTTCGGGCGTGGGCCGAGTGCTGGGACTAAACAGCGAACTGCAAAAGCGCATCGTGGCTTGCGGCGTCAGTGCCGGTTTTGCCAGCGTATTCGGCACGCCGATAGCAGGGGCCATTTATGGCGTTGAAGTGCTGGCTATCGGACGCATACGGCATGATTTCCTGTTTCCGGCCATTGTGGCTGGCGTTACTTCCTTTGAAGTCAGCAAGTTATGGGGAGTTCCCTACAAGTACTACAGCATCCAGTTGCTGCCCCATTTTTCCGAAATCCTGTTTATCAAAACGATAGCCATCGGAATAATTTGCGGCATTGTCGCATGGGTGTTTGTTGACCTGATCGGCCTGGTGCGCCTGCTTTTCAGCCGCCTGAGGACCCGATTCAATATGTGGCCGCCCATCATGCCACTGTTGGGTGGCATTGTGCTCTCCGCACTTATTTTCTTCATTTCGACAGACTATCTGGGCTTGAGCCTGCCTCTCATGGATAGAGCACTGGACGGCGAGGCCATGCCTTACCTGGGGTTTTTCTGGAAAACGCTTTTGGTGGCGATTACCTTGGGCTCGGGCTTTTACGGTGGGATCGTTACCCCGCAGTTTGTCATCGGAGCCATTGCCGGGAACGCGTTTGCTCCTATGTTGGGAATCAGCCCGTCATTGGGTGCGGCTGTAGGTTTGGTGGCCGTGGTAGCTGCGGCTTCAAATACCCCGGTCGCCGCCGTACTCATGGGAATTGAGCTATTTGGCGGGACAATAGGGACGGTGTACGTGGCAGGAGCGGGCATCGCGGCCTATCTTATTATCGGGCACCGCAGTGTTTATCCCGATCAACTCGTCGCCTATTCCAAAACGTCCTGGATGCGTGTCAGGCCGGACATGCCCTTGGGGCAGGAAAAAATCCATCTTTCTTACGGCTTGTTGAAGTGGTGGAGCCGGTTTCGATTCAAGCGCGCCCACGATTATTGGCGCTATTTATTGTCCAGGCTGAAACGTTAGGGCGATTCGCGCCGAGCGCCCTTGCTGCTCACTCCGGCTTTACCCCCGCGTCGTGTGCGACCTTGCCCCACAACCGCACGCCGTCGGCGATCTTGTCGCGAAATTGATCGGGTGTACCCGGGGCCGGTGTGAAGCCGCTATTGCGAAGAATCTTGATGGCTTCCGGCGTTTCGAGCGCCTTCTGAACGGCTTGATTGATTTTCATGACCACGTCCTGCGGCATTCCCTTGGGCCCGGCAGGCGTACCGCATGGATCGCCGATTGTTCCTTCGGCTCCGGCGTCGGATCCATTGCGGTCAACAGCCACGCTGCGCTAATCTACACACCTCATTCCCACGCATTACGCCCATGACACCCGATCGCTCCGCACGAAAGCCATTCATCTTCCGACGCCTCGGCGCGGAAGACGCCACGATTTACCGCAGTCTTCGTTTGGAAGGCTTGCAAAGCTGCCCGACCGCTTTCAGCAGTTCCTGGGATGAGGAAAATGGACAAGCCATGGCGCAGTTTGCCGATCGGCTGGAAAAAAGCGTGGTCCTGGGGGCTTGGCTGGGTGAACTTTCTTTATGCGGTATTGCCGGCATGTTTGTGCCTGACACGGCCAAACTGCGGCACAAGGCGAGTATCGTGGGGGTGTATGTGCGCCCCGAGGCTCGCGGCACCGGTCTGGCGCAGGCATTGTTGGAGCAGCTTATAGCGCACGCCAATGAACGGGTGGAAGCTCTGCTGATAATGGTCGAGGCTTGCAATATTGCGGCGCTTCGACTCTACAGGAAGCTGGGTTTCGAAGAATATGGCCGGGAGCCGCGGGCGCTGAAGGTAAATGGCGCCTACTACGATGAGATATTAATGACGTTGCCGCTATCAAGTGGTACCCGTCGCCCGTCCATAAGGGCTTCAGTTTGACGGCGAGCCGGGGGGCGTCGCCGCGGCGGCACTACTGGTCGAATCTCAGAGCGGCCGGGACGCCGTAGTGCGCGCCGTCATAAGCCAGTGTCACATTGGCCTGCTTGGTCGCTTTGTTTTTCGTGGCGCATTGGCCTGCGGCCTCGGCATGGGTCGAGTCAACGGTCTTTTCGCTGATATGCAGCGTTGCATAAGCGCCCTGACCGGCAGGGCCGACAGATATTACGCGGGTGATGTCAGAGAATTGGCCCGAGCAATTGCCGTCCCACTCTCCGTTGCTCTGTTGCGTAGTCAGATTGGCGAGCACCCTGCGCAGGTTTGATCCGTCGACAACATAAAGGCTGAGCGTGGTGGCCGCGAAGGGGTTTACTCGCGACGAGCCTTCGTAGCTCTTTCGCACACCGAAGGCGAGTGCGTGAGGTGCAAGCTGCCAGTGCGCCGTGTCCAGGGCAATGCCCCGCAGGCTGATTGCATCTGAGGTAATGGCGGACGGTTCGTAGCTGTGGGCGATGATTGCCCCTGTCTTGCTGTCCGCCACGAGTACCTGGACATCGTAGACCGTTTTGTCCTCTGTGGCGCCTTTCTGGGGCAGGGGCAAAACGGCAAGTGTTTGCGCCGGATTCTGGGGCCAGGCCTTGCAGGCGGCATTGTTGGCATCGATGGTGCGACCGGGGCTTAATGCTTGCGCCCACTCATTCAGGTGTGCCGTGCAATCCGCGTGCGCGAAAACAGGTGTGCATAGGACAAAGGCTGCAATAACTGCGCGTATGGACATGAGGTCGAGTGCGGAATGAGTGGTATTGCAAAATGCTGCTGGAAGCATTCTACAGGATGCGGGATATCCCGGCGTTGCTTGCAAGATCAATCTTCGTCCCGGCCCGCACCCATAGCCACCCCCGCAGCCGATGTAGAATACGCTGCGTCGGTGCGCGTTGGGCCGGCACATCATCAATCTTGGGCCGAACACCTTCATGAAAAACACGCTCGACTCGCGAGAGTCTCCCAGCCCTGTCATTGGGCTGGCAGTCTTTGCATTGATTGTGCTGGTTGGCTTGTTCTACGTCAAATGGTTTCCGTATTACAACCGTGCCTTCGTTGCCGCGGACAGCCACTCGATCGGTACATCGATTCTGATGGGCAACGCCGCCAGCGCGCCCGAGCCGTCATTCAAGGCCGCGTTCGATTACGCTCTGGTCTACGGCAAGGCAATCTGGCAGGCGCTGGTGCTGGGACTGCTGCTTGGTTCGGCGGTTCAGGCGCTGCTGCCGCGTCATTGGGTTGCGAAAGCCTTGGGCGGAACCGGTTTTGGCAGCGTGGCCGCGGGCGGCATGATGGCGCTGCCCGGAATGATGTGCACGTGCTGCGCGGCGCCTGTCGTCGCGGGGTTGCGCGAACGGCATGCCTCGCCCGGAGGCGCGCTGGCATTCTGGCTTGGGAACTCGGTGCTCAATCCGGCCACGCTGGTCTTCATGGGTTTCGTTCTGGGCTGGCACTGGGCGGCCTTGCGCCTGGCTTTGGGCATCCCCATGGTGTTCGGCACCGGCTATCTGATTAACCGAATGATCAAGCCCGCCGAGGCCGACATCGAACGAGAACGCGCGGCACGCTTGTTTACAGAAGATGTGCCGCGGGAGGCGTTCTCTTACTGGCGAGGCGCCTTTGCACGTTGGGGCCAGATTCTGGCTCGCATGGCCCTGCGCCTTGTGCCTGAATACATCGTTCTTGTCTTGTTGCTCGGCGCGGCCCGCGCATGGCTGTTCCCGCATATTGGCGCGGATATCGGCAACCATCTGTTCTGGATCGGCGCACTGGCGGTAGCGGGCGCGTTGTTCGTGATCCCAACGGCCGGGGAAATACCGATTATCCAGGCGATGCTGTCGCTGGGCATGGCGGCCGGCCCCGCCGGAGCCTTGTTGATGACCCTGCCGCCGATCAGCCTGCCTTCCCTGGCCATGGTTGCCAAGTCGTTCCGCCCCAGGGAACTGGCGACGGTGAGCGCCGCGGTAGTTATTTTCGGGATTGCCGGCGGCGGGCTAGCCGTCGCCCTGGGTTTCTAGTCGCGGGGCGGCGGACGCCGCTTACTCCCTTCAAGATAAAACCGGCCGCTGGTCCATTGGGCTTCGCGCTGCCTGGGCCTTGCGCACACTTTGTGTTGCAATGATCATTGCATAATATAAATTTATATGATAATTTCATTGCGTCATTGCTGTAAGCCTTTATCACTGGCCATGGCACGCAAGGTCTTGCTCTGAAACTGAGATGCCTCGACACACTCATGCTGCTGAATTCAGCATTCAATCGGGAGTAGAAAAGATGAAAATCCGATTTCCAAGGTTTTGCAGCGGGCTATTTGCCGCGTGTTTCTTTTTTTCATCGCTCGCTTCGGCCCAGGATTGGCCTTCTCAGCCAATTCGTCTGGTTGTGCCTTTCGCTCCGGGCGGGGGCACGGATATCCTGGCTCGTTTAATGGCACCGAAGCTATCGGCCCTGCTTGGCCAACAAATCGTGGTCGAGAACAAGCCAGGTGGTTCCAGCATTATTGGCACCCAGCTTGTCGCTCAGTCGGCTCCCAATGGCTATACCATCTTAATGGTCGATTCCACGTTCATGATCAATCCAGGTCTGCGGCCGAACCTGCCCTATGATTCGGTCAAGAGTTTTGATCCTGTGGTCCATCTTGCCGCGGGCCCGGTGATCCTTGTTGCGAATCCATCGTTGCCAGCCAAGAATTTGCAAGAGCTCATAGCCATGGCAAAAGCGAAGCCCGGCAGTCTGTTTTATGGATCGGGTGGAAATGGCGCATCCACGCATCTCGCGGGAGAGCTCTTCAATCTGGCTGCCGGAGTCAAGATCTCGCATATTCCCTATAAGGGCACCGGGGAAGCTTTTGCCGCGGTGATAAGCAATCAGGTGCCATTGACGTTTACAGGCATAAGCTCGGCACGCCCCGCTATTGAAGGGGGCAGGCTCAGGGCACTTGCCGTCACGGGAGCGCACCGCAACGCGGCATTGCCCGACGTGCCTACATTTGCCGAGGCGGGTGTGCCGGGTGTGGACAGCAGCACACATTGGCAGATTCTGGCGCCCAAGGGTACGCCACGGAACGCGGTACTGCGCCTGAACAAGGATTTCAATATCGTCCTGGCCGATCCGGATATCAAGAAACGCGTTGCCGCTCTGGGGTACGAACCGATCGGCGGAATGCCGGAGGACCTTGCCGCTCTCGACAAGAAAGAGATTGCAAAGTGGACGGAAGTCATCAAGGCCGCCCATATCTCGATTCAGTGATGACATGCCGGCGGGCGGCTGTGGTTATTCCTGCCTCGCCAGGCAGCTTGGGTGCATCCGTTTTCGCTTCGATGCCTGCTTGCCATTATTCTCATTAGGTAAATTATGCAAACCTTTACCAAAGACGGCCTCAAGATAGCTTATCAAGTCGATGACTTCACTGATCCGTGGCGCAAACCGGACACGCTGCTCCTGGTGCACGCAGCCATGGGCAGCTCGCGGCGCTGGTTCCAGTGGGTTCCTCGCCTGGCTCGGAAATATCGAGTCGTACGGCTCGATCTTCGTGGCCATGGCGAGTCACAGATTCCCGATCCCGATAGTGAATTTTCCTTGTCGCAACTGGTGGGCGATGCCATCACGGTGCTCGATCTGGTGGGCGCCAAGCAAGCCCACATAGTGGGCAATTCGGCGGGCGGTTATGTGTCGCAGCAACTGGCCATTCATCATCCCGAGCGAGTCAAAACGCTGTCGCTGTTCGCGTCTACACCGGGGTTGAAACACAGCCACGCCCCGACGTGGGTGCCGAAAATAAAGCAGATAGGCCTCAAGCAATTCCTGTCCGATACGATCCAGGAGCGCTTCGACTCCAGTGCCGATCCCGCATTGGTGAAATGGTTTATCGAGCAGGCGGGTTCCAATGACCCCGCCTTCATCGCTCGTTTTGTAATGCACATGTGTACCCATGATTTCATGGAGGAGCTGTCTGTCGTCAAGGCGCCTACCTTGATCGTTGCCGCGGGCAAAGAGCAGATCGGACATGCCAGTGCATACGAAGACATGCGGCGCCGTATTGCGGGCTCCGAGGTAATCTACTACGACACTTCGGCACACAATATCTGCGATGGCTACGCATCGCGGTGCGTCGACGATTTAATGGAGTTTCTCGCGCGGCGCGGCTGAACTTTCCCGCACGATCAGGAATGAGAGCCCTGAGGCTTGACTGCAACCGTCCTCATTTGATGGAGCATTGCAATTGGAAAATATTGAAAATGAGCGCTCCCCCTCGTCTGCAGCAGGCCGGCTGGGCGGCAAAGTCGCTCTGGTTATTGGGGGAGGTACGGGTATTGGCGCAGCCGCCGCACGCATGTTTGCGCGTGCGGGTGCCTGTGTCGTGATCGGCGACATACGCGAGCAAGCCGCCGGGAAAGTCGCCGACGACATCATCGCCGGTGGTGGGCAAGCCATCGGCGTTCACACCAATGTGTTGCTCGAAGATAGCGTCAAAGCGGTTGTTGATGCCGCCGTGGCTCGTTTTGGAGGGTTGCATGCGCTTTTCAATTGCGCAGGCGGCTCGCTGCCCGAAGATGCTCCGGTAACCGAAGTGGACTTGTCGGTGTGGGACCAAACGATGTCGCTTGATGTGCGCGGCACGATACTAAGCTGCCGCCATGCCATTCCGACTATCATCGCCTCCGGCGGCGGCACGGTAGTGAATATGTCATCGGGCGCCGCCTTGCGGGGTTCGGGCAAGGCCCACATTTATGCCGCGGCGAAGGGTGCCCTTGTTTCCCTGACGCGAACCCTTGCCGGTACATACGCAAAGCATAATGTGCGTGTCAATGCCATTTGCTCGGGTCGCGTGAATACGGAGCGGATCCGGCGGACTTATGGCGTTCCAGGGCAACCCGGACAAAGTGCGGATGCAATGCAGGTTGACGAACAAATCAAGGTCTACCCGTTCTGGTTCGGCGAACCAGACGATATCGCCCATATTGCCTTATTCCTTTCATCCGACGAATCGCGCATGATTACGGGCGCCGCCATTCCCGCGGACGGCGGACGCTCCGCATATTGAAGAGCTGCCGGCGCATCAGGCGCCTTTTTTCTCGATGAAAACGTCGAAGTGATTCCAGAGTTTTTCGCCGCGCTTGAGCAGCGCTTCCGTTTCTTTTTTGCGGCGCCAGGCAACCGCCGACACCAGGGCGTTGCACAGGCTGAACGCGGCAGTGTAAGAATCAAAGGGAGAGGCGCTGGCGGTCTGGAAAAGGATGCGGTGATCCGACAAGCCGGCGATCGGGGCCAGGGGGCTGTCGGTGATGCACATCACGCTGGCGCCCAATTGCTTGAAGTGCTGCGCTGTTTGCGTAATGACTTTTGAGTAGCGCCGTATTGTAATGGCCAGCAATATGTCCTGGCCGGATGCCCACAGCAAATTGTCGGCCAGCAGGGTATCGTCGGCACCCAGCAGATGCACATTGGGAATGCACATATTCAAATGCGTGTGCAAATAGTGGGCCACAGCATAGCTGTTCTTTGAGCCCGCGATATATATTCGACCGGCAGTTGGCTTGGTAAGAGTATCGACGACCGCTTGAAAATCATGGATGTTGATGGCTTCACGAGTAGCGTTGAGGTTTTCCTTGTCGAAGGTAAAGGCATTGTCAAGAACGGAATCCAGCGAATGGGCGTTCTTGATGGTAAGGTTTGCGCGTTGTGAGGGCGATGCCAGCTTCGAGGAAATTTCCAGGCGTGCTTCTCGTTGGGCCTCGGCAAACGAGCTGTAACCCAGCTTTGAGAAAAAGCGGACGACCGTGGAAGGACTGACGTCAACACTTTTTGCAATAGATGTTGCAGAGTCGAGAATTCCCTGCGGATAGCAGGAAATTATGTAATTGACCAGCGTGGTTTCATTCTGAGTCAGCTTTCTGGGATTTTTAGCTATTCTGTCGAAAAATTTCATTGGCTTGGCCGAGTTCTTTACGCGTCATTTTACGCTGTGCAGGCATTGTCGGCTTGCCTGTCGACTCTGTGCCATGCGGGGGTTTGCCAATTTATGCAATGCTTATTGCATATTTTCAAAAAAAATGGTTTTATGTCGTCATAATGGGTTGATAAAAGCCGGCTGACGGACATCGATAGGCGAATTCCGCTTTCGATCGGCCTTGCCAGGATGCGCGCTTGCGGCCCTCGTTTTCATTGCCTTGCTGCGTTTGAACGATGCCAATGCGGGGGCACTGAATGGAATAGGCATGGGACAAGAGATAGTTCGTGAGGCAATACTGGAATGGTTGCGGGCGCGTGAACAGCAAATGTTCGACCTGCTTGAAGAGGTGGTCGCCATTGAAAGCGGCAGCTACGGCAAAGGCGGAGTCGACAAGGTAGGTGCTGTGTTCCGGGCCTGGTTCGAGGCGGCCGGCATTGCGACCAGAGTATTTCCGCTGCCGGACCACGGGGACTGCCTGCTGGCCGAGGTGCCAGGCAGCGCGGGCGCCGATGCGCCTCACGTACTGCTGTTGGGCCATATGGATACAGTTTTCCCGGACGGTACTTTGGCCCAAAGGCCGTATCGTGTCGAGAATGGCCTTGCCTATGGCCCGGGAGTTGCCGACATGAAGGCCGGCTTGGTCATGAACGCTTTCGTGGCGCGTGCGTTTGCCGAGGTCGGAGGCAACAGGGCGCCCATTCGTGTTTTTTTTACCGGCGATGAAGAGATCGCCTCACCCGCATCGCGCGATCTGACCTTGACGATGGCCAAAGGCGCCTCGACGGTCCTGAATGCCGAGCCGGGGCGGCCCAGCGGGAATGTCGTGGTCGAACGCAAGGGCGCATTCTTTATCGATTTTGAAGTGGACGGTGTGGCGGCTCATTCAGGCGTGGCCCATGACAAGGGCGCCAGCGCGATCGAGGCCATGGCCCGGAAAATCGTTGGCCTTCATGCCCTGACCGATAAAAGCATGGGCGTGACCGCCAATGTAGGGACCATACAGGGCGGCGTTTCCGTGAATACCGTCGCGCCTCACGCAAAAGGCCAACTGGATGTGCGTTTTCCAAAGGGTGTGGATGAAAATCGGCTGCGCAAGCGGATCTTGAACATTATCGAAGGCCAGTCGCTGGCTTGTACCTGCGGCCGTGTGACACACGAGGGCCGGTTCCTGCCTTTGTTCCAGACTGATGCCAGCCGGGAGCTCATGGCGGATTACGCGCAAGCGGCGCAAGAGCTGGGTTTGTCTGTAGCGGGCGAGTCCACGGGCGGCTCGGCGGATAGCGGTTTTACGGCGGCGGCCGGCGCGCCCACGCTATGCGCCACAGGCCCCGTTGGCGGCCATGCTCATACACCTCAGGAGTATTGCCAGCTGGACACTTTGGTTCCCAGAGCCCAGACGGCTGCATTGACCATATTGGCGAGAGATCCGCTTTAAGCCGGGATCGAGCGCGAAACCCATTCAATGTTAGAGCGCACAACACGCGATTCTTGTCACGGAGACACTGTATGAAAGATCTAATGGCTTGCCTGACGTTCGACTTCGACGCAATGTCGGGCCTGGTGGCGCGGGGGATGATGACACCCACCCCGGTGTCTCGCGGAGAGTTCGGTGCCGTGGCGGTTCCCCGCATACTTGATTTGCTTAAGCGTTACGGCATCAAGTCGTCGTTTTTTGTGCCGGGTGTCGTCATTGGTACGTATCCGCAGTTGTGCGAGCGCATCGTGGCCGAGGGGCACGAACTGGGCAATCATGGCTGGACGCATGTGCCGCCGGCCAGTCTTTCACCCGAACTTGAGGAAGAAGGCCTGGTTCGGGGCAATGAGGCGATTTTCAAGCTGACAGGCAGGAATCCGGCAGGCTATCGCTCGCCCTCGTGGGATCTGAGCGACCATACGGTGGGCTTTCTTTTGCGCCATGGCTTCCTGTACGAGAGCAGCATGATGGCGAATGACCATGAGCCTTATCGGGTTCGCCAGGGCGATGTAGTGCACACCGACAAGCCCATGGAGTTCGGCAAAGAGACTTCATTGGTAGAGATGCCCATCAGCTGGTCGCTCGACGATTTCCCGCATTTCGAGTTTTTGCGTACGTCCGCCAGCCTGATGCCCGGCCTGATGAATGCCAGCGGTGTGCTGGAAAACTGGCTGAACGATTTTGAATATATGCGGCGCACCTGCGATTGGGGTGTGCTGACCTACACCTGCCATCCCTATGTCATAGGGCGCGGCCATCGCATGATTATGCTCGAGCGTCTGATCGAAGGCCTGCTCGGGAAAGGAGCCCGCTTTGCAACCATGGAGACGGCGGTACGCGCCTACCTTGAGCGCGCTTGAGGCAGCTGAAACTTGGGGTGCGGGAAATATATTGCTTTTAACCGAATGGAGAGGAAATGACTCGATTAGCCCCTGTTGATGAGAAGAAAAATCCCGAGTTCATGGCCGTTCTGGCCGAGCTCACGCAAAGCCGTGGCAAGGCATCCAATGCCTTGCGTTCCATGGGACATGCGCCTGAAGGCCTGCGTCGTCTTGCTGCTGTAGGGGATTATGCTCGCTATCACTCCTCGGTTTCCGCACGGATCCGGGAAATTGTCATCGTCATTACCGGGCGCGAGTCGTCCTACGCGATGGGGCACCATGGGCCGCTTGCCGTGCAGGCTGGCGTGACGCAAGATGAAGTTGATGCTTTGTGCCGGGGTACGGTTCCTGTCTCATTTCAGGGTGTGGATGCGGCGGTAGCGCGCTATGTGCTGGAGTTCACCTCAAAGAGCTCAGTCAGCGATGCTTGCTTCGAGGCCTTGAAAGAGTGGATGACGCCCCGCGAAATAACGGATGTTTCCATAACTTCAGCGTATTACGTTGCCTTTGCAATGATTGCCACAGCCATGGGAGTCACGCACGATTCCGAGGACTATGTCAAAGCGGAGCTGGACTGGCAGCGCAAGAAGGATCAGGGTTAGCAGGGTATTTTCAATATATCGTTAAAGAGAGCCGTCATGAGAATCGTTCGATCTGCCTTTCATATTTGCCTGGGGCTTTCCGCCTTGTTCGCGGGCGGCGCCGTGTTTGCTGCGGATGCCTATCCTTCAAACCCCATCAAGATTATTGTCGGCTATCCCGCGGGAGGAGCGAACGATATTGTCGCGCGCAGCGTGGGCGCGGGCCTGTCCAAGGAACTGGGCCAGCCCGTGGTCATCGAGAACATTACCGGGGCGGGCGGATCCATAGGCGCCGGGGCAGCCGCCAGGGCGCGCCCCGATGGCTATACCCTGTTCATGGGGGCTGGGGCGCATGCATTGGCGCCGAGCGTGCGCAAGAATCTTCCCTACGACATGGTCAAGAGTTTCGAGCCTATCAGCCTGGCGGCAATAGGCACTTATGTGCTGGTGGTGAATCCCTCGGTCAAGGCCACTTCTGTTGCGGAATTGGTCGCATTGGCCAAGGCGAATCCGGGCAAGCTGGATTTCGCTTCGTCGGGAGTGGGCGCGCCCTTGTACCTGGCAGGCGTTCTGTTCCAGGAGAAGACGCATACCAAGCTCACCCACATCCCTTACCGGGGCGATGCCGATGCCAACACTGCGGTTGTCGCCGGCCAGGTCGATATGATCTTTGGATCGTTGGGACCGATATTTCCGCTCATACAGTCTGGAAAGGTTCGCGCTCTTGCTGTGACCAGCAACAAGCGCAGTAAGGTAGTACCGAATCTACCCACTTTGGATGAGGCCGGCCTTAAAGGCTACAACATCGGAACCTGGTGGGGATTGCTGGCGCCGGCCGGTACGCCCAAGCCCATTGTCGATCGACTGGCCGCGGCCGTGGCCAAAGTAACGTCGGATCCGGCAATGAAAAGCCATTTCGAGAAAATGGGGATTGAGGCCGCCAGCGATACTCCCAGCCAGTTCCGGTCATTCATTGCCGATGAACTGGCTCGCTATGCAAGCTTGACCAAGGCGGCCGGCATTGAACCTCAGTAATAATCCTTCCCCGCGTATCGCTGTTGTCGGCGCCGGGGCGGTGGGCGGTTGGGTCGGCGGCAAGTTGGCGCAGGCGGGTTTTGATGTGACTTTGATCGACCCATGGCCCGAGCATGTTTCGGCGATGCAGGAGCGCGGGATTATCCTGACGGAATCCGGACGGGACGCCCGGATTCCCTTGCGTGCCTTGCATATCGGCCAAGTCCAGTCTTTGTACAAAGACCCGATCGATCTGGCATTTGTTTGCGTCAAGCTTTACGACACAGGCTGGGCGGCTGAATTGATTGCACCGTACCTGTCGGCGTCGGGCTATATCGTCACCTTGCAGAACAGTTTGGTGGAAGAACGCATTGCTGCCGTGGTTGGTTGGGGGCGCACAGTGGGTTGCGTAGGCGGGGGCATGTACGTGGGGCTGGATGGGCCAGGACATGTTGCCAGGACACGGCATCAAGGAAAGAGCGCCTCGCAAATATTCTATGCCGGAGAAGCTCATGGCCGTGTGACGCCACGTGTTCGGCAGCTTGCCAAGATGCTGAGCCACGTGGATGCGGCAGGATACACCACCAATCTGTGGGGCCTGCGCTGGTCCAAGCTGGTGGCCAATGCGATGACGTCTGCATTGTGCGCAGCCTGCGGCTTGAGCCTCAAGGGGATTTTTTCAGAACCTGAAAGCCGACAATTGATGCTGCGGCTGGCTGGCGAGGCGATTGATGTGGGAAAGGCTTTGGGTTATACGGTTGAGCCCGTATTTGGCGTGGCGGCGGATCGTTGGATGGCTGCCGCGGCGGGCGATGCTCAGTGCCTTGTCGACGTAGAGGCGGCCTTTCATGCCCAAGCCGAGGTATTGACCGAGGCCTCTTTGTCCGGCACGGCCCAGGATATTGCCAAGGGCCGCCGTACTGAAATCGATTATATGAATGGCTATGTTTTTGCCCGTGCAATTGAGTTGGGAATCAATACGCCGACACATGTGGCGCTCACGACCCTTATAAAGAAAATGGAGCGTGGCCAAGCCTGTCCCGGGAAGGAATCCATGGGCTTGCTTTGGGCGGAGTGAGAAATCTCGGCAAGGCCTCGCGTCGATGCCGACGCTATTCGCCCGCCGCAAGATAAAGCTGGCGATAGGCCTGTACGAGATCATCCAGCTTGAATGCGCGGTTGAGCCCGCTGGGATTCGGCAACACCCAGGCTTTTGCGCCGGCGAAGTCGGTCGGCTGCGGCCCCCATTGGACCTCGCGTTGCCTGGATATTGCCGAATAGGCGACTTTGCCCAAGAAGGCGATATAGCGCGGCGCATACCGTTCAATTTTTTGCTGGAGCGCGGTCGAGGCGGCGATGAACTCATGGCGGGACAATTCGTCGGCGCGCACCGTGGGGCGTGCGACAGCCGCAGTCAGGCCGCAACCGTAGGTCAGTAGTGCGCGGTCGTTCTCGGCGCGTATTTGCAGGGGTGTGAATCCGGCCAGATGAAGCACGCGCCAGAAACGATTGCTTCTACCCGCGAAATGGTGGCCGGCCGCTGCCGAACTCAGGCCGGGATTGATGCCGCAAAAAATCACGGCCAGGTCTTTCGCAAGGATGTCCGGAAGCGTTTGAGGCAAAGTAGGCGCCATGCGGGCTTTCCTTAAAGCCACGGGGGCGGGATCTCGCGCCACTGGCCGGGCAGCAAGCCGTCCAGGCTCCATGGCCCGATCCGGATGCGCACCAGGCGCAAGGTGGGCAGGTTCACGGCGGCGGTCATGCGCCGCACCTGGCGGTTGCGCCCTTCGTGAATGCTCAGCTCCAGCCATCGGGTTGGCACACTCTTGCGAAAACGCACAGGAGGGTGGCGTTCCCATAATTGCGGTTCGTCAAGCAGGCGCGCTTGGGCCGGCAGCGTGAGGCCGTCCTTGAGTTCGACACCCTCGCGCAGCTGGCGCAGTTGCTCCTGAGTGGGTTCGCCTTCCACCTGGACCCAATAGGTTTTTGTCATTTTGTATTTCGGATTGGTGATGCGCGCCTGCAAACCGCCGTCGTTGGTGAGCAGGACCAGGCCTTCGCTATCGCGGTCGAGGCGTCCGGCGGGATAGACCTCGGGGATCTGGACGAAATCCTTGAGCGTGGTCCGGCCCTCGTCGTCGTGGAACTGGGCCAACACGTCGAACGGCTTGTTCAGCGCCAACAAATGGGGTTCGGCGGGGGGCGCTTTGGCGACGCGGCGCACAGCCGGCCGACCCAGGCGAAGGGAGAGCGCTGAACGAGACGGAAACGGCATGCGATAACCCCGGTGAGTAGAGAAAGACAGTGTAACCGCCGTCGAAAATATGACGGACGCTCAATGCCATACCTGGGAAATTACCTATATCGATCTCCTGATTTTTTTCCTCGGGCGTGTTTATAATATTTTCCATTCCCATATACAGAGACTTGGTTCCATTTTTTGGAACAATAATTATGAAAGCCACTCAATGAGTTCCTTGAATAGCGCCGCCAGGATTTTGCAATTACTGGCCAGTCGCGAGCGCAACCTGACGGTGACGGATGTGGTGGAAGGGCTGGGCATGCCCAAGAGCTCATCGTCCCGATTGCTCAAGCAAATGATGGATTGCGGCCTGCTGGAGCGGGACAAACGTACCTTGGCCTATGGCCCTTCTCTATTGATGCTTGAACTGGCTCACCAGGTTCGCGCGGCGACGCCGTTGCTGGAACGCATGGAACGCGCGGTGCAGGAACTGGCGCAGGAAACCGGGCATACCGGCTACATTTCGGCGCTGGATGAAAGCGGCAAACATGTCGTTGTGTTGCGTGTACATCATGGCGCGCACCCCTTGCGAGTGGTGACATCACCCGGCCATCGCCTGCCCGCGTTTGCGACCTCGACAGGTCGCGCACTGCTGGCGCGGCTCGACGATGAAGCGATACGCGCGCGGTTTTCCGACGATTTCGATTGTGCGTCCGAGGGTGCGCCCAAGACCGTATCAGCATTGATCCAGCAACTGGAACGTGTGCGCGATCGCGGTTGGGCCCTTGCCCTGAATGAGGCTCTGCCAGGTGTGGGATCGCTAAGCTGTGCCGTCAGCGATCCGCAGGCCGGCCAAACGCTTTCCTTTTGCCTTAGCTTTCCCGTATCCCTGGCTCAACCCGAGCTTATCGACACGCTGGCCCGGCGCCTTGTCGGCCATGCCAGTTCTATCGGCCGCGCGGCGGGAGATTCCTTCTGGAATGCGCAGTCATGACCAACCGTCTTGCAACAAAAACCACATGGGAACTCTCATGAACACATCTACCCATCCTCGCGTCGGCAGCGTCGGCACACTGGTGCTTCTGGTCCTGCTGAGCGTGCTCGGCGCGATCATCGGGATCGAGCTGCTGACATCGCTGGGCGTCACGCCCAACACATCGATCATTGGCGCTTTGGTGGCAATGATCATCGCGCGAATACCCATGTCGCTGTTTGCGCGTTTTCGCTCCATCCATGAGCAGAACCTGGCGCAGACAGCCATTTCATCGGCGACGTTCGGGGCGGCCAACAGCCTGCTCCTGCCCATCGCCGTTCCGTACCTGATGGGCCGAACCGACCTGGTCATACCCATGTTCATCGGAGTGGGCTTTGCCATGCTGCTGGACGCCTACATGCTGTACAGGCTGTTCGACTCGCGCATATTCCCCGCATCCGGCGCCTGGCCTCCGGGTGTTGCCGCCGCCGAAGCCATCAAGGCGGGCGATGGCGGTGGCAAGCAGGCCAAGCTGCTCGGCGCGGGCATAGGGGTGGGCGTTATAGGCGCATGGCTGCATGTGCCGATGTCGGCATTCGGTATCGCCTTTTTAGGGAATATATGGGCCCTGACCATGTTCGGCATAGGGTTGCTGATCCGCGGATACGCAAAGCCGATCATGGGCTGGGACATCAACGCTTTATACATTCCCCACGGCCTTATGGTGGGTGCCGGGCTGGTGGCGCTGATACAGGTTGCCGGCCAGATCTGGTCCGGCAAGGCAAAGGCCGGCAGCAAAGAACAGCCCGCCGCAGCGGGCGAGCCGGACGTCATGGTGACCCGCACGGCCGAGAATCTGCGTCGCACGCTGCGCCTGGGATCCACCGCCTATATCGTGCTGGCGGCCCTGCTTGCCCTGGGCAGCGGGCTGTATGCCGAAATGTCGGCGACCATGCTTGTTGCATTCGTTATCTATGTGGCATTCGCCGCCTTCGCGCACGAGATGATTGTTGGCATAGCGGCAATGCATTCGGGCTGGTTTCCCGCGTTCGCCGTAGCGCTGATCACATTGATCATAGGCATGCTGATCGGCTTTCCGCCAGTGGCTCTGGCCATGCTGTGCGGTTTTTCGGCAGCCACCGGCCCCGCGTTTGCGGACATGGGCTACGACTTGAAGGCGGGTTATATATTGCGCGGCAATGGCGCGGATCCGCGTTTTGAGCTCGAGGGCCGGCGTCAGCAATTGGCCGCGGGCATGCTGGCTTTCATTGTTGCCCTGCCCATCGTCTACTTTACCTACAATAATTTCTTCACGCGTGGGCTGATACCGCCCGTAGCCGCTGTGTATGTGGCCACCATCAAGGCCGGTGTCGCCGAAGGCGTGGCCCTGCAATTGCTGATCTGGGCCGTCCCTGGCGCCATTATTCAGTTTCTTGGAGGATCCAAGCGCCAATTGGGCGTGCTGCTGTCCACAGGCTTGCTGATTGCCAATCCCCTGGCAGGCTGGGCAGTCATCATCGGTATTGTGTTGCGCATTATTGCGCTGCGCATATGGGGGGATAAAGTGCGCAACAGCCTGGAGGTGTTCGCGGCCGGCACTATCGCCGGCGACGCCCTGTTCAGCTTTTTCAGCTCCATGATCCACGCCCAGGCAAAAGTCAAATAATCGACCCTTTTTATTCTACGGAAGCAACACCATGAGTCTATCCCATACTGTCAAAGTCTTCGATGCGCTCGACAGCGCCTACGCCAGCGGCCAGACCGTCGTCGAGCTATTGAAGCCGTATGCAGAATTTGCCAAATGCATTGTAAAAACCATTACAGGCCCCAAAGGCAAGACCGATTTCGTTCGCGTGGAAATCGCGGGCACCCACGGCAAATCGTCCGGCGGCAAGGCGCCGACGCTGGGAATCGTCGGTCGCCTGGGCGGTGTCGGTGCGCGTCCGACCCGCATCGGCCTGGTGTCGGACGGTGACGGCGCCATTGCCGCTGTGGCGGCCGCGCTGAAGCTGGCGCACATGCGCACCCAGGGCGACGCGCTGCCGGGCGACGTGGTGATCAGCACCCACATATGCCCGGACGCTCCCACGCGTCCGCATGAGCCTGTCGATTTCATGGATTCGCCCATGGATACCGAAACGCTGAATGAAAATGAAGTCTCCGGCGAGATGGATGCCGTGTTGTCGATCGACACGACCAAAGGCAACCGTATTCTGAACCATAAGGGATACGCGATATCGCCCACAGTCAAACAGGGCTACATCCTGCGGGTATCGGAAGACCTGGTGCGCATCATGGAAATGACCAGCGGCCGCCCCGCCGTGACCTTCCCCATTACCACGCAAGACATCACGCCGTATGGCAACGGCGTCTATCACCTGAATAGTATTTTGCAGCCTTCGGTTGCCACCCGGGCACCCACCGTGGGTGTGGCGATTTCGGCCGCCAGCGTGGTGCCGGGTTGCGGCACAGGGGCCAGCGATGAATACGATATTGCAGCCACCGTGCGTTTTGCGGTAGAGGTGGCCAAGGAATTCACGCGCGGCACATGCCTGTTCCATGACGAAGAGGAATACGGCCGCCTGGTCGAAATGTACGGATCTTTGGCGCACTTGCAGAAGCGTCAATAGATGCTGATGCGAAGCCTTTCGCCAGGCTGTCTACGGAGAATCAAATGAACGCTATACCTCAGTTGCTGGGCACGCTGACAATAGGGCAGGCGCCACGCGCCGACATCACTCCCATTCTGCGGGCCGTGCTGCCTGAAGGAACGCAATTGATGCAGGCCGGCGTGCTGGACGGCCTGTCGAAGGAACAGATCGCGGCGGACTATGCGCCGGTTCCAGGCCGCCCTCTCCTGGTATCGAGGCTGCTGGATGGCTCTTCGGTGAAGCTGGACAAGGCGGCGGTGCAGGCGACGCTGGCGGTCAAGCTTGCCGAACTGGAGGCGCGAGGCTGCACCGTTATCCTGATTCTATGCACGGGTGAATTCCACGGGCTTGTTCTGAAAAACGCCTGGCTGGTGGAACCCGACCGTATTGTTCCGCCCGCGGCCGCGGCAATCGCGGGCGAGCGTCAGGTCGGCGTTATCGTACCCTTGATCGAGCAGGCCCGTACCGAGGCGGACAAATTCAGTGCATTGAGCAAGCCGCCTATCTGTGAGGCCGCAACACCCTATGCGGACGGGATGGGCGCAGTCGAAAATGCGGCGCGCACTTTGCGTGAACGCGGCGCTGAGATGCTGCTGATGGATTGCATGGGGTTTACCGAGGCGCATCGGCGCGCCGCCCGTCTGGCTTCGGGGCTGCCTGTGTTGCTGTCCAACGCCTTAATCGCAAAAATGACAGCGGAGCTGATTGCGTAGGCAATCGCCGTGACGATAGGCATCCATGCCGTTGACAACAAGGTGAACAATACGATGAAACTGCTTCTTCTCAGTAATTCGCGCGGGCCGGATGGGGCCTATCTGGTCCATGCCATTGAACCCGTCCGCGCGTTGGCTGGCGGCCGCTCCCGAGCGCTTTTCGTGCCGTTCGCGGGTGTTGCCGCGGCTTGGGACGATTACACGGCAACCGCGCAGGCCGCGCTGGCACCTGCCGGATTGGTCCTGACGGGCGCGCATACGGTCGATGCCGCCGCTGCCTCTCAGTTCGAATTGATCGTCGTGGGCGGCGGCAATACGTTTCAACTATTGAGGGAATGTCGCGGGCGGGGGTGGCTGGACGCCATCCGTACGCAGGTGCGCGGCGGTACGCCTTATTTGGGATGGAGCGCGGGGGCCAATCTGGCCTGCCCGACCATTTGCACGACCAACGACATGCCTATTGTCGAGCCGGGGGGCTTTGATGCATTGGGATTGATCGGAATCCAGATCAATCCCCACTACACCAATGCCTTGCCGGCGGGGCATCAGGGTGAAACGCGGAACCTGCGTATCGCGGAATACCTGGCCGCAAACACCGCTTCCACGGTGGTCGGCCTGCCCGAAGGAAACTGGCTTAGCGTCGATGACGGCTCCATCGTTTTTCGAGGGCCGCACATGGGATTCCTGTTTCGACACGGGACGCCCGAGGCAGAGTTGCGAGACGGCATGGCGTTATAGGATCAGCAAGCCTGAAGAATGTTGATTAATCGGTTGGCCAGCATGGGTGCGGTCTTGCGCCCATATTCGACCATGTGCGGCGACACTCCGTGCGCTCTCAGCGCTTCGGCGTTTTCCCATTGCTCGATCACGGCAAACGTGTCGTTTCCGATGGGTGTCTGCGGCTTGCCGAAATCCGGCACGTCGACAACAGCTTCATAGCTGACACATCCTTTTTCGGCAAGCACCGCCGGGACGTTCTTCTTGAACAGCGCCAGCACGGCGTCGCGTTGGCCGGGTTTTGCGGTGATGGTAGCAATGACATGGATCATTCGGGTGTGCCTCTTTGGTGCGGATCGAAGCGTGTCATCATAGTCGGATTTTGGCCGGTATGCGTCTTTCATCACGAAGGCAGCCTCTACTCTTTGGATCAAGCCATCGCAGCCTTGACACGTTCAGGCCTAAACGGGGTCTGGCGCAGGCGTGCCCCGATGGCGTCGAAGACCGCGTTGCTGATCACCGCCGCCGTGGGGCAGGTGGATGGCTCCCCACCCCCGTGGGACGGATATTCGGGCCGATTATTGACCAGCACGATATCGATCCGATCGGGGATTTCCTCGAAGCGCAGAATCGGGTAGCCTTGCCAGTCGAGGCTGGTGACATGCGCATTATCGAACATGACTTCTTCATGCAGCGTGCGGCTTATCGACTGGATGATATTGCCCTCGATCTGGTTCTTCAGCCCATCGGGGTTCACCACTAGGCCGCAGTCGTGCGCAACGACCACACGCTTGACCCGGATCTGGCCGCTCTCGCGGTCCACCGTGACATCGGCAATCGTCGCCACGTAAGAGCTGTCGCGGTTCACCCAGGCGATGCCGCGGCCCTGGGCCAGTTTGCCGCCGTTTTGCCCTTTGACAGGCGAAGGCCGGCTTTTCCAGCCATAGGCCTCGGCCGCCGCGCGCAGCACGGCGATGGCGTGCGGATCCTTTAGATACCTGAGGCGAAAGGACAGCGGATCTTGCCTGGCTTTGGCGGCCAGTTCGTCGATGAACGATTCCATTGCATAGGTGGTCTCGAACTGTGCGGGCGAGCGCAGCCATGCGGTGAGCAGCGCCACATGCCCTTCGCCGTGACAGGCCACGTCGGCGTTGTCGAAGGTATAGGCATAGGTGACTGTTCCGCGCCCCTGCCCGGTGCTGCCGATTTCGGGCCCGTTCGCCAGCCCTGCGGCAATCAGGTGCGTATTGCTGGTCGTGGGGATCCACATATGGTGCCGCCATGCCACGACATTGCCCTGGTCGTCCACGGCGCCCGTCAGGTCCTGGACGATAGCCGGCCCCTTCGGCTCCCAGCCATGTTCGTCCCAGCGCATCCATTGCACGCGAACCGGGCGCCCCACGGCCTGCGACATCAGTGCCGCATCGGCGATGACATGCTCAAGGCCGTTGCGTCCGTAGGATCCGGAAGCCTCGAACCAGTTCAGTTCGATGCGGTCCGGATTCATGCCCAGCAGCTTGGCCATATCACGCCGCGCCTGGTGAGGCATTTGCGTACCGGCCCAGAAAATGGCCCGGTCTTTGTTTACGTCGGCGATGGCGCAGGATGGACCAATCGAACCATGCATCTGGAACGGTGTCTTGTACGTGGCCTTGAGTACGTTGGGGGCGGATGCCAGCGCCATATCCACCGAGCCCTTGGCGGCGACCGAAGAGTTGCTGCCGGCCTCGGTGCGCAGGGTATCCCAGATCTTGTCCTGGTCGGGCAGGCCGTGCCAATCGGACCACTTGGCCTGGCCGGCCTGCGGTCCGGCCGGATTCAGTTTGGAACCCAGTTTGTCCGCGGCCTGGATCGCCGCCCATTCGGTCTCGGCAACCACGCCCAGGAAATTGTCGCGGCGCACGACTTGAACGAACCCGGGAATATCTTTCAGGCCGGTTTCGTCGACGCTCAGCAGTTTGGCCTGTACGCCATACGGCCGCACGACGCGTCCGTGCAGCATGCCCTCTACACGGACGTCCTGGATGTAGGTGAACTGGCCTGTCACCTTGGCCGGAATATCTTTTCGAGGCACGGGCTGGCCAACCACCGTATAGGTGGATGGATCTTTGACGACAGCATTGGGCGCGACTTTCATGTCGAAGGTTTTGCCGCTGACATCGATGGCCATGTCCAGGCGTTTGCCTGCGACCAGCTCGCCATAGCTGATGGATTTGGATGGATCGCCAACGACGGAGATGGCGCCGTTCCTGGCGGCGAGCTGATGCGCCGGCAACTTGAAATGCGCAGCGGCCAGATTGAGCAGCGCCTGGCGGCCGGCCGCGGCGGCGTGGCGGATTTGCGGGCCGGCATAACGGACGGTGCGGCTTCCGTAGGATGGGCCCTGGTCGACGGTGTGGGATGTCGTGCCCATCACCACGTCGAGCTTGTCCACGGGAAAATCGAGTTCTTCCGCCGCAATCTGGGCCAGCGCGGTTTCTATGCCCGTGCCGACGTCGACCTTGCCGGTGAACAGGGTGGCGGTATTGTCAGGACGAATGGCGAGCCAGGCGTAAAGCCTGGCCGCATCGGGGGGTGGGGCTGCCATGGATGCGCCGGAGGCGACGGTTTCCGCCATGATGCTTTTCGGGTCGAGCAGGGTGAATGCGATCAGCAAGCCGCCCGACGCTTTCATGAAATCGCGGCGGCTGGGCGAGGCCATGCCCGCGCGGTGGAATTTGTCTGGTGCGTTCATGCCTGGCCTCCGTGCTTCGCCGCGCGCTCGATGGCGCGCACGATGCGCATGTGCGTGCCGCAGCGGCACAAATTGCCATTCAATGCCTGTTTGATGTCGTCCCGGCTGGGCTTCGGGTTGTGGTCGAGGAATGCCTTGGCCGTCATGATGATGCCGTTGATGCAATAGGCGCATTGCGCGGCCTGCTCATCGATGAAGGCTTGCTGGAGTGGGTGGGGCTTCTCTGGGGTGCCCAGGCCTTCCAGCGTGGTGATCTTCTTGCCTTGCGCGGCCGACACAGGCGTCACACAGGAGCGTATGGCGGAGCCATCCATAATGATGGTACAGGCTCCGCATTCCGACAGGCCGCAACCGAATTTCGGCCCATGCAGTTTGAGGTCGTTGCGCAGGGCGTACAGCAGCATGCTGTCAGGCTCGGCATCGACCGAGTGATCCTTGCCGTTTACATTGAGGGTAGTGGTGGTGGACATGGCGCCCCTTTTTGACGTGTGCCTGGTGGGAAGACCGCAGACGATGGGGTCTGTGGTACAGGCGCGATATGCGCGGTGGGAATTTCGAAAAGGTTACTCCTGTCGCGCGAGGATCGTCAATGCGCCGGGGCGATTGTTGCTACGGCAAGTCGCAGGCCACAAAATAAATGGTTCTTGCCGAAAAAAAACGGAGGCTGTTCCTGGTACGGCGTTTCGGCCCTCAGCCTCTATCTTTTGCGATTCGTTCATAATGGCGGCTTTGCCGCTTTGTTCCTACGGAGAACACTATGATTGTTGAAATGAGGATTTATCACTGCGCCCCTGGCCGCCTGCCGGCCTTGAACGATCGCTTCGTCAACACCACGCTGGGCTTCTTCAAAAAATACGGGATCAGGCAGATCGGTTTCTGGACCACCGTTATCGGGCCGGACAATCATGCGCTGACCTATATGCTCCAATGGGACAGCCTTGCCGAGCGCGAAGAAAAGTGGAACGCGTTCCAGGCCGACCCGGAGTGGATGGCCAAGCGTTCGGCTTCTGAGGCAGACAAGCCCATCGTCGCCAGGATCGAGAACCATTTTCTGGCGCCTACGGCATACTCGGCGCTGCGCTGACTACTTCAGTTGCTCCCGCAGCTCCCGCTTGAGCACTTTTCCATAGCTGTTTTTGGGCAGGGAATCGATAAAAATGTAGCGCTTGGGGCGCTTGAAACGGGCCATGCTGTCAAGGCAGTGCGTGCCGAGCGATTCGACATTGAGGGTCTTGCCGGGGTTGGCGACAATAAAGGCAACGACAATTTCGCCCCATTCCGGATCGAGCTGGCCCACCACGCAAGCCTCGGCGACATCGGGGTGCGAAAGCAGGACTTCCTCGACTTCGCGCGGGTAGATGTTCGAACCGCCGCTGATGACGACGTCTTTGGAGCGGTCGCGCAGGGTTAGAAATCCCGCCTCGTCCAGCATGCCCATGTCACCCGTGTAGAGCCAGCCGTCGCGCAGCGCTTCGGCTGTCGCTTGCGGCTTGCCCCAGTAGCCAGACATGACGGAATCGCTGCGGCAGATGATCTCCCCGATTTCGCCGGCGGGCAGCGGCTCGCCCGGCTTGTTCACGATGCGCACTTCCACACCCGAACGCGGGAATCCGACCGAACCGAGGAGGTTGTCGCCGGCATGGATGTGGTCTTCCTGGCGCAGGCCGGAGATCGTCATGGGGATTTCGCCCTGGCCGTATATCTGCGCGAAAATCGGGCCGAAAACAGCCAGCGATTTTTTGATTTCATCGACATACATGGGGCCGCCTCCGTAGACGATGCAACGCAGGTTCGCCGGCCGTCGGCCTGATTTTTCGGCCGCCATACGCAGGCGCTGCACCATGGTCGGCGCCAGAAATGCGCCGCACGAGGGATGCGTATTGCAAAGCTCCAGGAATTCGCCGGGCTCGAACGCGCCGCTGGCGGGGATAACCTGGCGTGCCGCGCGTGAGATATAAGCGGGTATATAAAGCCCTGATCCGTGGGACATGGGCGCCGCGTGGATCTGGCTGGCATTTTCGTCGAAGTGTTCGATGTCGGCCAGGTGGCAGATGGTCATTGCCATCAGGCTTCGGTGCGACAGCATCGCTCCCTTGGGGCGGCCGGTGGTGCCGCTGGTGTAGAACAGCCATGCCAGTGTTTCCGGCGTGGTTGCGGCGGGGGGTTCAGGCTCCGCGGAAAATAATTCGGCATAAGCGCTTTGCCCTAGGGTTACGAGACGATGCGATCCGGGCTCGAGTGCGTCGTTCAGGTCGCCGGCCAGCCGCGGTGATGCAAAGATCATGGACGCCCCGGCATCGCCGACGATATGCGCCATCTCCTTGGCATGCAGTTTGTAGTTCAGCGGGACGAAGGCCATGCCGGCGGCCCAGATGCCGAACATCAGCTCGACGATTTCCGGCCGGTTCTCGCTGGCAACCGCAATACGTGAACCCGCTGGCAGCAAGTGTCGCAGCGCGGTTGAGAGGGCCAGTGCACGCCGGTGCAGCTCGGCATAGCTGCAAACTTTCGCGTCGCCTTGGTAAATTGCGCCGCGGTCGGGGAAGCGGCGGGCGGAATGTTCCAGCACGGAAAAAAGATTCATGTTTTCTACCGTTATATCGTGTGATGGTCGAGGTGACGCATATCAAAAAACTTTGACAGTGCCATAAACCGAGACTACTCTACAAGCCGGAGGTAGACAATTTCAGTTGCTAAGAACAGTATGCCCCCGTCAATCATATCTGTCGGTAAACACTCTGAGGAGGAGATTATGTCTGACATGAAAGATGACAAAAGCATAGGTATTACCCGGCGCGGAATACTCAAGGCCGGTGCCGCCGCGGGACTACTCACCGGCATTGCCAGCGTGGGCCCGTTCATTCGTACCGCCCGTGCGGCGGAGTCGATCAAACTGGGTGTGTTGCTGCCCAAGTCCGGCACTTATGCAGTGCAGGGCGAACAGGGCCATAACGGCGCCACCATCGCCATAGACGATGTCGGCGGCAAGATTCTGGATCGTCCCGTGGAACTCGTGTGGCTGGATGAAAATGGGCCGCAGACCACGCAGCAGAACATGCACAAACTGATTCAGGAACAAAAGGTCGTTGCCGTTCAGGGCGGTGTTTCCAGCGGTGATGTCCTGGCCATCATGCCCGTGGCTGAACGCGAAAAAATCCTGCTGATGGCAACCGGCCCCAATGCCACGGAAATCACCGGCGCCAAATGCGGCAAGCATACGTTTCGCATAGACCTGCCCAACTATGAGACTGTACGCAGTATTTACCCCTCGCTGTCCAAGCATGGCAAGAACTGGTATTTTCTTTATGCTTCGTACGCCTGGGGCATCGACGGCTACAAGCAAATGAGCGAAGTGCTGCTCAAGGATGGCGGCAAAGTCGTGGGTGCGGATCAAACGCCGCTTGGCACCACCGACTTCAGTTCCTATATTCTCAAGATCATGTCGGCCAAGCCGGATGTCATCTTCCTGGGCGTCGGCGGCGGCGACATGACCAACTTCCTCAAGCAGTTCCATCAAATGGGGCTTACCGGCAAGATCCCGCTATCGTCCCTCATCGTCAACGACACCGATATGTGGGCGGCGGGACCCGAGGCGGCCTCCGGCCTGTATCCCAAGATCTGGAACTACACAGGCAGCCAGAACACCAGCATCAGCGAGCAGTTCGCCAAAAAATATCAAACCAAGTTCGGCAAGCCGCCGGAAGCGGAAGCCTGGCAAGACTGGTTCGGCTGCACGGCGATTCTCACGGCCATCAAGGAAACCGGGTCCACCAAGACCGAGAAGTTGATCGAGTTCCTGGAAAACCACAAGTTCGAAGGGTACAAGGAGCGCGCGATGTACTTCCGTCCCTGGGATCATCAACTGATACAACCCACGCTGGTGGCCCAGATCAAGCCGAAGATCACGACTCAGTACGACTATTTCGACATTGTGGCAGTTGCGCCGCCCAAGGATCAGCCGCTGGAAGCTTTGTATGGGTCGAAGGCCGAGACCGAGTGCAAGATGGCCTAGGCCGATTGATGCATAAACCCATGTAGCGCAAGCAGCACAGCTGCGTGTGCTGCGTTTCGAGTGCGAGGAGATGCCCGGTGGTCGATGCTACGCTGTTCGCGTCACAGCTTATGAACGGCTTGGTGCTGGGCTTTCTGTTCGTGCTTATCGCGGTCGGCATGTCGATCATTTTCGGTATGCTCGGGCTGGTGAACTTTGCCCATGGCGCATTCTTTGCCCTGGGCGCCTATCTTGCCCTCACACTGCGGCCGTATATCGGTTTTGTCGGCGCGCTGGTCCTGGCGCCGATCCTGGTCGGCGCTATCAGCCTTGTCGTGGAGCGCCTGTTGTTGCGTCCGCTCTACGACAAGGAGCCTCTGCTAAGCCTGTTGCTGACCTTCGGCCTGGCGCTCTTCATTGAAGAGTTGCTGCGCACCATATGGGGTGCCATGGGCCATCCGTTCGATACGCCCGCATTCCTTTCCGGATTTGTGCATTACGGCCCCGTGTTCGTGACGCGCTACCGCCTGGCCGTGCTGATAATCACTATTGCGCTGCTTGCCGCGATCTGGCTGTTTCTCGAGAAAACCCCGTTCGGCCGCATCGTTCGCGCCGGCTCGCGCGACCCTGAAATGGTCAGCATGCTGGGTATTAATCTGAAGCGCGTGTTCATGTTTATCTTCGGCCTGGGTTGCCTGCTTGCCGGTGCGGCCGGGGTACTGGCCGCGCCGCTGTGGAGCGTCATGCCCTCGATGTCCGAGCAGGCCATCATGCCGGCATTTGTGGTGGTGGTCATCGGCGGCCTCGGCAGCCTGCGCGGGGCAATCGTGGCCGGGCTGATGGTGGGCGTTGCGGTGGCCATGACGATCCAGTTCTGGCCGGTGGCGTCGACATCCATTATGTACGCGCTCATGATTGTAGTGCTGCTGACACGGCCGCGCGGCCTGTTCGGCGAACGATGGGAGCGTTTCGAGTGAGCCGCCTGCGCCAGACCCTGACTCATCCTCTCGTGGTGCTCGCCGTGGTTTTTGTCGTTCTGCCGACGCTGATGTCGATGGCGGGCTCGACGATCAGCCTTGCCACACAGGTGGTGATCTACACGCTTTACGGCCTTGCCTACAATTTATTGCTGGGCTACACGGGCATGGTGTCGTTCGGTTCGTCGGTCTTTTTCGGCATGGCCAGCTATGCCAGCGCGCTATTTGCCATTCATATTGTCCAGAATGTCGTGCTGGCCCTGATTGTGGGCACGGTCTTTGCGGCGCTGCTGGGCCTGGTGCTGGGCCTGCTCATCCTGCGCCGGCGCGGCCTTTATTTCGCCTTGCTGACGCTGGCATTCACCCAGTTGTTCTACGAAATCTGTTTTCGCTGGACCAACCTGACGGGCGGGGAGAACGGTTTGCAGGGCGTCGACCGCCCCGGCCTGGAAAGCGCGTCCAGCTATTACATCTTCTGCGCCGTACTGGTGCTGGTGTGCGCCTGGCTGCTTTATCGCGTGGCGCACTCGCCCTTCGGGAGGGTGCTTCAGGCCATACGCGACAATGAAAAGCGCGTGCAGTATCTGGGCTATAACCCTTGGGGCTACAGGCTTAGCGCCCTGGTGCTGCATGCGGCTTTCATCGGCCTGGGCGGGGGCTTGCTCTCATTCCTGATCCATGGCGTATACGCCGACAACATGAACTGGCAACACGCCGGCGATCCGGTAATGATGACGCTGCTGGGCGGCATACATCATTTTCTCGGCCCGTTGTGGGGTGCGATCATCTACATCAACCTCAGCGATCAGCTCAGTTCAATCACCGAGCACTGGTGGCTGTTCTTCGGTGCGCTGATCATGGCCGTGGTGCTTCTTTCGCCGGAAGGGCTTTGCGGTATCTACGCGCGCCTGCGCGGCAGCGGCCATTGGGGCTTGACACGCACACCCCTGCCACCATGCCCCACTACGCTGCCAGACCTGTTTTCGGGCCGTGCCGCGTCCACCGGCGAGGCGGTGCTGCAAGTGCGCAATTTGTGCAAGCGTTTCGGTCGCGTGGTGACCGCCGATGACATCAGCCTTGATATCCGGTCGGGCAGCATTCACAGCCTGATCGGCCCGAACGGCGCGGGAAAGACAACATTCTTCAATATGCTCACGGGCCTGATCCCCAATGACAGCGGGCAGATTCAGTTCAAAGGCCAGGACATCAGCAAATTGGCCGTGCATGAACGAGTCCGGCTTGGCATGTCGCGTTCCTTTCAAATCGTCAGCCTGCCAGGCAATCTCACGGTTTTCGAAGCTGTGCGCATCGCCGTGCAGGCGCGCTCGCCCGCGCGGCCTTCCTTGTGGCGCGATGCCTACAGCCTGACAGACCTGGCCGATCGTGCCTGGGCATTGCTGCATGCCGTGGGCCTGGAAGGCAGGGCCGGCGAAATCACGCTCAATCTGCCGCACGGCGAGCAACGTTTGCTCGATATTGCCGTGACCATGGCAACCGGGTCCGAGTTGCTGCTGCTTGACGAGCCGCTGGCGGGCCTGGCGGACGCGGAGCGCGAGCGCATCAGTTCGCTGATTCGTCGCCTGGCGGGCCTGCATACCATTTTGCTGATTGAACATGACATCGACCGCGTGGTGTCCCTGTCCGACCGGATTACCGTATTGCATCAAGGGCGCGTCATCGCCGACGGCTCGCCGCAGGCCGTGGTCAACAACCCCCAGGTGGTTGAGGCCTACCTTGGCGAGGTGGTCGAAGAGGGCAAAGGTGTTGCGCGGCCAGTGATTGCGTCGAGGCAGGTCGAACCGGCCAAGGCCGGCCGTCCCATACTGCAGTTGCAGGATGTGGCCTCGGGGTATGTGGGCAGCCGCATTCTGGACGGCCTGTCGCTGGAGGTGGGCGAGGGCGAGGCCGTCGCATTGCTGGGCCGCAACGGGGTGGGCAAGACGACCACGCTGCATACCATCATGGGGCAATTGCCGGCCAGCGCCGGGCATATCCGCTTCGACGGCACGGATATCACCGGCTGGACGTCCAACCGCGTCAACCGGCAGGGTTTAGCCATAGTTCCTCAGGGGCGGCGCATTTTTCCCAATCTCAATGTTGTCGATAATCTGCTTATCGCGCGACGGCCGGGCGGCTGGGAACTGGATCAGGTGTTCGAACTGTTTCCAAAGCTGGGGGTGCTGCGCGATTCCATAGGCGGAAACCTGAGCGGCGGCGAACTGCAGATGCTGGCAATTGCCCGTGCGCTCATGGCGCCGACGCGGCTCATTCTCCTGGATGAGCCGTTCGAAGGCCTGGCCCCTTCGGTGGTGAATGAAGTCCTGGAGGCCGTGGTGCACCTGCGCGAGCGCACCAGCATTCTGCTGGTGGAGCAGCGCGTGGATCTGGCCTTGCGCATGGTCGACCGGGCTTACATTATGGTCAATGGCCGTATCGCCTACGAAGGTGCCGCCAGCGACCTCAAGGAAAACAAAGAGCTCCAGGTAAAATTTTTAGGTGTATGACATCTTGCGGGCTGTCTTGGCAATTATGGCAAGGCCGGGTTTTCGCAAGGGAAGATTTTTGGCATGAACAGAGGCGAAAATGTTTGACGATATAAGCATGACAGGCAGGAAAGTACTGATTACGGCGGGCGCCAGTGGGCTTGGCCTGGAAATGGCCAGGGTATTTGCCGCGGCTGGATCCGATGTGTTTATTTGCGATGTCGATGAAGCCGCCTTGGCGGCGGCCAGGGCCGAGCTGCCCCGGATTCATGCCGCGGTTGCCGATGTTTCCGATGAAGCCAGCGTCGCCGCCTTGTTTGAGCAGGTGGGTGCGCGTCTGGGCGGGCTCGATGTTCTGGTCAATAACGCCGGTATTGCAGGTCCCACGGGTTATGTTGAAACGCTGAACAAGACAGATTGGGACAAAACCCTGGCCGTCAACATTACCGGGCAATTTCTTTGCGCCCGCCTGGCCATTCCCTTGCTGAAGCAATCTAAAGCCGGTGTGATGATCAATATGTCGTCGGCGGCGGGGCATTTGGGGTTTGCCGGCCGGTCGGCGTACGCTGCATCGAAGTGGGCCGTGGTCGGTTTTACAAAGACGTTGGCGATCGAACTGGGCCGGTTCGGCGTGCGTGTCAATGCCATTTTGCCGGGTGCGGTCGAAGGGCCGCGCATACGTGCCGTCATTGCGTCCAAGGCGCAGGCCCTGGGCATCTCCGAAAAGGAACTCGGACAATCGTACGAGCAGCAGGCTTCTCTGGGCCGCATGGTGTCGGCGCGCGACATTGCCAACATGGCGCTGTTTACGGCCAGCGGCGCGGCTCGAAGCGTCAACGGCCAGGCGCTGGCCGTCGACGGACATACCCAGGCCCTGATTTAACACGACACTGGGGAAATCATGAATGTTGCGGTAATTGGCACGGGGCTTATAGGGCAGGCCTGGGCGATTGTATTTGCCCGGGGAGGCTGTACGGTCAGGCTCTGGGATGGCGATCCGCTTGCGCTGGACCGGGCGCTTCAACTGATTTCGGCTCAGGTGCGCGAGCTCGTCAAGCAGCAGCTGCTTGACGATGCCCAGACCCTGATGGCGCGCATCCAAATCTTTCGTAGCCTGGATGAAGCGCTTGAAGGGGCCGAGTACGTTCAAGAAAATCTGCCGGAAGTGCTTGAGATTAAAAAGGAGATTTTCAGCAAACTGGATTCACTGAGCGGCGCGGATACCGTGTTGGCCAGCTCGACATCCAGTATCCCGGCCTCGGCGTTTACCGAAGCGCTGCCAGGCCGCCACCGCTGTCTCGTGGCCCACCCCGTGAACCCGCCCTATCTCATTCCTGTGGTCGAACTGTGCGGCGCACCCTGGACGGACGGGAAATTCATTGAAGCGGCCCGGTCGGTCATGCGCTCGATCGGGCAGAAGCCGGTAGTCGTGAACAGAGAGCTGGAAGGCTTTGTGTTGAATCGCCTGCAGGGCGCGCTTTTGCGCGAGGCTTTCCGGTTGGTGCAAAATGGCTATGTCAGTGCCGAAGACCTGGACGCCACGGTGAAAGACGGTCTGGGCCTGAGGTGGTCCTTCATGGGGCCGTTCGAGACCATAGACTTGAACGCACCCGATGGGCTGCAGGATTACTGCAATCGCTATGGCGGTATGTACCAGTCGATTTCCGAAGAGCAAACCGGCACGGATGCCTGGGATGCCGGCCTGGTGGCGGAGCTCGAGCGGCAGCGGCGCAGCCTGCTTCCCAAATCGGAACTGCTGAATCGGCGACTGTGGCGCGATGAGCGGCTGATGGCTTTGTTAAGGCACAAGAAGCAGCTCGACTCCGCCGAGTAAATCAATCTGTATTTTGCAAGGAAAAATGATGGCAAGCAAAAAGAAAGTGATTATTACCTGCGCGGTGACCGGCGCAATACATACTCCAAGCATGTCCAAGTACCTGCCGGTGACGGCCGACGAAATTGCCGAGGCGGGGATTGCCGCGGCCAAGGCGGGCGCGGCAATATTGCATTTGCACGCGCGCGATCCAAAGAATGGCAAGCCGTCGCAGGATCCGGAACTGTTTCGCCCCTTTTTGGCGAAAATCAAGACGAATACCGATGCCGTGATCAATATTACGACCGGTGGAAGCCCTCACATGACGGTGGAAGAGCGCATGCGCCCGGCCATGGAGTTCAAGCCCGAAGTGGCGTCCCTGAATATGGGTTCGATGAACTTCGGCCTGTTTCCCATGCTCGAGCGCTTCAAGACATTCCAGCATGAATGGGAGCGCGAGCACCTGGAGAACAGCCGCGACCTGATTTTCAAGAACACGTATAAAGATATTGAAACCATATTAAGAAAAGGCACTGAAAATGGCACGCGATTCGAATTCGAGTGCTATGACATCAGCCATCTGTATAACCTGGCGCATTTCATGGATCGCGGCCTGGTGCAAAGCCCGCCTTTTATCCAGTCTGTTTTCGGGATTCTGGGTGGCATCGGACCCGATCCGGAAGATTTGATGCATATGCGCCGTACGGCCGACCGCCTGTTCGGCGATAACTACCAATGGTCCATTCTGGGTGCGGGCCGCAATCAGATTCCCCTGGCCACCATGGGCGCCGCCATGGGTTCGAACGTACGGGTAGGGCTGGAAGACTCGCTGTGGATAGGCCCCGGACAAATGGCCTCGTCCAATGCCGAGCAGGTAAGCCGCATTCGCATCGTCCTCGAGGCATTGAATCTGGACGTGGCCACGCCCGACGAGGCGCGCGCCATTCTGCATTTGAAGGGTGCGGGCCAGGTCAATTTCTAAGAGGAATCATCCATGTTCGATTTGTCGGGCCAGGTTGCGCTTATTACCGGTTCTTCGCGCGGCATCGGCTATGCGGCCGCGCGGGCCCTGGGCCGGCAGGGCGCCGTTGTTGTCATCAACGGCCGCGATCCCGCGGCGCTCGCCCGGGCCGCCGAAGATCTGCGCGGCGAAGGCATTACTGCGCATGCCTTGCCTTTCGATATGTCGGACATCGACCAGGCCGTCAGCGCTGTCGATGAGGTATTGAAAGCCGTCGGTAGAATCGATATCTTTTTTGCCAATGCCGGGATCCAGCACCGTGAGCCTCTTTTGACATTTCCGCTGCTGGAGTTCGAACGTGTGATATTTGCAAACCTGACCTCGCAGTGGGCGCTGGGGCGGCACATTGCCCAGGGCATGGCAAACCACGGCTATGGCCGCATAGTCTTCACCGGCTCGGTGACCGCGTTGTTGGGGAGGCAAGGCGTTACGGCCTACACAGCTGCCAAGGCCGCCATGCACGGGTTGGTCAGGCAATGGGCGGCCGAGTTGTCGGAGTCGGGCATTACCGTCAATGCCATCGCACCGGGCTACATAAAAACGGAGCTTACCCGGAATCTTTGGAACGACGCCAAGTTCACTGCCTGGCTGCAAGACCGCGTTCCGCAAAAAAGGTGGGGTGTGCCCGACGATCTGGCCTCCGCCCTGGTATTCATGGCCGCCCGTGAATCAGGGTTCGTAACCGGCCAGATCCTGGTTGTGGACGGAGGCATGTCGTCCACCATGTAGGCTCCTGGCCGCGAGTGCTGTGGATCGCAGAGGTTCAGTAGGCGGCAGAGGCGCTTGTCGGTTCCGGCCTGGCGCCCGGCGTAATGAAATCGGCGGCCAGGCGGCGGGCGGCGTTGGCGTAGATCAATATATCGACGCCCGTGGCGACAAAAGTGCAGCCCAGTTCCAGGTAGCGCCGCGCCAGTTTTGGATTCGATGTCAGGGTACCCGCGGCCCGCCCGCTCGCCACAATGGTCTTGATGGCATGTTCGATGGCTTCTTGCACCTCGGGGTGATTCGGAGATCCCCGATGATTCATTGATGCGGCAAGATCGGCGGGCCCGATGAACACGCCATCGACCCCGTCCACAGCACAGATTCCTTCAAGATTTTGCAGCGCGGCCGAGGTTTCGGCCTGGACGAGCAGGCAGATTTCGTCATCGGCGATATCCAGATAGTCGGTGCGCGCGCTCCAACGCGAAGCCCGGCCCACGGCGCTGCCCACTCCCCGCGTGCCCGAAGGTGGATAGCGTGTGGCGGCAACCAGGCCGCGGGCCTGTTCGACGGTGTTCACCATGGGGACAAGCAGGTTCTTGACGCCGATATCCAGCAATTGCTTGATGAGCGGCGTTTCACCCGCCACCGCGCGCACCACCGGGGCCGAGGGGTGCGGCGCAATGGCCTGCAGTGCCGCAAGGACGGCGCGTAAATCGTTCGGCGCATGTTCGCCGTCAATCAACAGCCAATCGAAGCCTGTGGTAGCGCTGACTTCGGCCAGGTAGGGGTCCGCCATGGAGAGCCAGAGGCCGATCTGGGGCCGGCGGGCAGCCAGGGCGGCTTTGAAGGGATTATGCGAGGGCATGGCTATATTCCACCATAAAAGGATTGGGGCGGTGTTGGCGTACGGTTCGCGGGGGTTCGTGGCCTGGATATCCGGTTCAACTGACGATGCCGAGATGCCAGGGCACGAATTCATTGTCGCCAAGGCCCAGCGCTTCGCTCTTTGTGGGAATGCCCGATGCGGCCCGCAAGATATGTTCGAAGATGTGCCGGCCCATCTGTTCGAGGGTCAGCACGCCGTCGAGCACCAGGCCGCAATTGATGTCCATGTCTTCTTCCAGACGAGTGAACATGGGAGTGTTGGTGGCAAGTTTCAGGGTAGGCGCGGGCTTGGAACCGAACATCGAGCCGCGTCCGGTGGTAAAGCAGATCAGGTTTGCGCCGCTGGCAATCTGGCCGGTGGCGGCCACCGGGTCGTAACCCGGCGAATCCATGAATACAAGACCCGCGGTTTCGATGGGTTCGGCGTATTCATAGACGGCTTGCAAGGGAGTGGAGCCGCTTTTCATGACGGATCCCAGTGATTTTTCAAAAATATTGGCCAGGCCGCCTTGCTGGTTGCCGTGCCCCACGACGCCGTTGAACTGTGCATTCTGGCCCACCGTGTAGCGCTCCCACCAGGCGAGGCGGTCAAGCAGCTTCTGCCCCACTTCGGGCGTGACCGCGCGGCGCGTGAGCAAATATTCGACGCCGTGAATTTCGGGCGTCTCCGATAGAATGGCGGTTCCGCCGTGGCGGACCAGCACGTCCATGGCCGCGCCCAGGGCGGGGTTGGCGGTGATGCTCGAAAAGCTGTCGGAGCCGCCGCATTCCAGGCCTATTTTGAGATGGCTGGCGGACACGGTTTCCCGCACCGCGCGGTTGGCCGTCGGAAGCATTTCCTCGACGGCCTGGATCCCGGCGGCGATGGTGGCCCGCGTGCCGCCGATTTCCTGCATGACCAGCGTGCGCAACTGAGCGCCTGGCGCAAGCTGTTGAGACTCGACCAGCGCCGAGACCTGATTCCGTTCGCAGCCCAGGCCCACGATCAAAACGCCGGCCAGATTCGGGTGGCGTGCATAACCGGCGAGCGTGCGGCGCAGTACGTCGAAATGTTCGCTTGGCGAGGACATGCCGCAGCCGCTGGTTTGTGCGAAAGCGGCAACGCCATCCACGTTCGGGTATGGCGCCAGGCGTTCAGGGGTGAAATGCGCGGCGATATTCTTGATGACGGTGGCCGAGCAATTGACCGACGACAGTATGCCTATGTAGTTGCGTGTACCTACGCGCCCATTCGGGCGCATGAAGCCCATGAACGTGGCCCGCGCGGCTTCGGGGACGTAGTCGACCGCTTGTACGTCCCGGCAGAATCCCGGGTCGCGATAATAGTCCGCCAGTTCGATGTTGTGGCTGTGCATATAGTCGCCGGGCTCGATGTGGCGCATGGCAATACCGATCACGATATTGCATTTTTTTATCTGCTCGCCTTTGTCGATGTGCCGGGCGGCAATCTTGTGTCCGGCCGGCACCTGGGCGCGCACGCGCACGCCGAGTTCCGGCAGTTCCTGTCCAAGCGACAGCGGGGACTTGGCAAGCAGAACGTTGTCGTTGGGGTGCAGCCGGATCAGCGGAGAGGCGTTCATCGCGGGTTCAGGCAATTTGCATCAATTCTTTGAGCTTCAAGTTCTTGATCAGCTCGGTTTCCTGGGTGTAGACCTGTTTGACATATTGCAGATACTCGGGCCCATCCAGGTACATGACCGGGGCATCGATGTTGCCGGTCACACGCTTGAATTCATCGCTGTTGACGGCAACTCGAAATGCGTCGCGCAGCGTCTTTTCCACGGCCGGATCGAGCCCCTTGGGCGCACCCACGCCGTTTGGAGCCTCGACGACCATGTCGTAGCCCAATTCCTTGAGTGTCGGGGCGTTTTTGAAACGCGGTGTGCGTTCCGCGCCCCAGGTGGCCAGAAGACGCAGCTTTCCGCTTTCGACATAAGGCGCCCAGGAGCTTGAGTCGGCAAGCAAGTCAACGCGTCCGCCAAGCACATCCTGAAGCGCGGCGGCGCCGCCTTTGTAGGAAATGGGAGTGAGCTTGATGCCGGCTATCTGCGAGAACTCTTCCATGCCTACGTGCGTGGCGCCGCCGATACCCGAGTGCCCATAGGTCAGCTTTCCGGGATTTGCCTTGGCGTAGGCCACCATATCCTTGAGCGACTGGAATGGGGAGCTGCTCAGCGCGGCAATGCCGAATGTCTGGCCCGAGGTGCGGGCGATATAAGTAAGATCTTTGCGGGGGTCGAGATGCAGGGTGCCCAGTTGCGAGAAACGCGTGACTGAAATGGGAATCTGCCCAATGGTGTAGCCATCGGGCTTTGCCATCGCGAGTGTTTTGGTGCCTATCATGCCCGAGGCGCCCGACCGGTTCTCCACGATGATCGGTTGCTTGAGGGCTTGCGAGGCCACCTGACAGAGCGCCCGCATGGACTGGTCTCCCGTGCCTCCCGGGGGCCATGGGCAGATAAAGGTGATGGGATGATTCGGGTACCCGGCGGCGCGAGCGGCGCTGGGCAACAGCAGCCCGGCGGTACCGGATGCGGCAGCCGCCGCGCTGGCCACAAGCAAGCGGCGTCTTTGGGGATTTTGAGGTTTGGCTTGTCTCATTGGTCTTCCTTCAGAAGTTATTGGTATTGCTGGGCGGTCGAATTTCACGTGCCAGTTATTTATTGTCGTAAACTCCATCATAATTATCTAATCAAATATTGGAATCTATTCATAACCTAAAGGTTATTTATATTTGAATCATGGCACAGATAGACCGGGTACTTCGCTCCAATATAAAGTTACGCCACTTGCAGCTGGTGGTGGCGCTGGATCAGTTTCGGCATATCGGACGCACCGCCGACTTTCTTTCAGTAAGCCAGCCTGCCGTTTCGAAAATGCTGACGGAAGTGGAAGGCATGCTGGGACTGGCGCTGTTCGATCGCTCGACGCGCGGTACGGCACCTACAGCGGCGGGACTGTCGCTGATCCGGTTTGCACGTTCGGTGTTGGCCCAGTACGAGCGCACGCGCGATGAAATCTCGGCCGTCGCAAGCGGGGCGGCCGGCCGCACCCGCGTGGGTTGCATGGGAGGCGCACTGCCGGTATTGTTGTCGCGGGGTGTGGCGCTTCTGAAAGAACGCTCGGCGCGGGCCACTGTCCTGATCGAAGAGGGCGATCTTACTCATTTGCTGCCCAAGTTGAGAATCAACGAGCTGGATTTTTTTCTGGGACGTCTGGAGCCAGGCTATGCGGCACCCGACCTGGTGACAGAGGCGCTCTACAACGAACCCATGGTGGCGGTGGTCAGGCGAGGCCACCCTTTGGCTCGAAAAGCCAGGCCCGCGTGGGCCGACCTGGCCCGCATGTCTTGCGTCATGCCTCCTCCATGGGCGTCGCTGCGTGTCAAGATCGAGCAGGAATTTCACCGCTGCGGCCTGGAGCCACCCATCGATCTGGTCGAGTCCTCTTCGTATTTCGCCATCGCCACTTTTGTCGGTCAGCTTGACGCGGTAGGGTTTATGGCCCGCTCGGTCGGCCAGCATTTCGAGCGCGAAGGCCTGTTCAGGATATTGGCCCTGGACGTAGGCGTGGAATTGCCGCCCGTGGGTATTATCACCATGCGCGGGCAGCGCTTGACGACAAGCACGCAGCAACTGATCGAATGCCTGCGCGCCGCCGTTGTGGAGCTGTTTGGCCAGAAGGGCAATACCGCGGCCAAAGCTGAAAGGCCCGGACGAGACCGGAGTAAATAAACCTCAAACGCCCTCGGACTCCGCCAGTTGCTTGTGCCTAAACGCGCCAAGGCGCGCGAGCATCCAGCCGGGATACTCGGCCGGCAGGGCGCTTACCGTGTCCAGCGCGCTGAGTTCGTCGCCGTCCAGCTCGATGGCTGTTGCCGCCATGTTGTCCTTCAGTTGATCGACACGCTTTGCGCCGACGATCACGCTGGTGACGGTCTTTTGGTGCAACAGCCAGGCGAGCGCGATCTGTGCGACAGACACGCCCCTGGGCTCGGCGATATCGCGCATGACTTCGATGCAGTCATAGGCGAGCTCAAGGTTTACCGGAGGGAAATCGAAAGTGGCGCGACGGCTGCCCTCTTCGGGCTGGACGCTGCGGCCGTACTTGCCGCTTAACAGGCCGCCGGCCAGCGGGCTCCAGACCAGCAGCCCGACATTTTCGCTATTCAGCAACGGAATCAGTTCGCGTTCGAGATCGCGGCCGGCAATGGTGTAGTAGGCCTGCAGGGATTCGAACCGCGCGAGGCCGAGCCGCTCGGAGATTCCAAGGGCTTTCATGATCTGCCAGGCGGCCCAGTTGGATACGCCGACATACCGCACATGGCCGTGCCGCACCAGATCGTCGAGGGCCCGCACGGCCTCTTCAATGGGGGTCGCGGGATCGAAACCGTGGATCTGATAGAGGTCGATATGGTCGAGTTGCAGGCGTGCCAGGCTGGCCTTCACGCCATCCATGATGTGATAGCGCGACATGCCGCGCGAATTGACGCTTTTCGTGCCGGTTTCGCCGTACACCTTGGTTGCAACCACGACATTCTCGCGCGGCACTTTCAGGTTTTTCAGTGCCTGCCCGGTGATGATTTCCGAATTGCCTTCGGAGTAAATGTCGGCGGTATCGATGAAATTGATGCCGGCATCCAGCGCATGGCCGATCAGCCGGTCTGCTTCAAGCTGTTGGAGGGTGCCGATCTGGCCCCACATGCCGTCCTGCCCGCCGAATGTCATGGTACCGAGGCAGAGTTCGGAAACGAACAGGCCGGTGCGGCCGAATTTTTTGTAACGCATGTCATGGGCTCCTGATGTATCGATGGCAATGCTCGAAAACCGCTAGACAGCGCATGGACGCTGCACTAGCATTTCCGCATGGATCTTGATCATAACGCCAGTTCCCGCGGATGCCCGCGAAGGCAACCCTCGCGGCTCGCTAATGCAGCCGGTTCGGCTGTGGCGCAGGAGGCCCCGGCCGGGCCACCTGGCGAGATCGACATTTTTCTGCCTTATCGTCCTCCGTACGATTGGGCGTCCATGCTGGAATTTCTGCGCCGGCGAACCATTACCGGTATCGAGACCGTCTCTGCCGACTGTTATGCGCGTACGATGCAGCTGGATGGCGGGCAAGGAATGGTTGCCGTCCGCGCCGCCGACGGCAATGCCTTGCGCGCGACAGTGCGATTTTCCAAGCCCTCGGTTTTGCCGGTCATCGTCGAGCGACTGAGCCGGGTGTTCGATCTGACAGTGGATCCCTCCGTTATTGCCGCCCATCTTGCCAAAGACCGGGTGCTGGCTCCTCTGGTGAAGGCACGGCCGGGCTTGCGCGTTCCGGGTGCCTGGGATGGCTTCGAACTGTCTATGCGTGCCGTGCTGGGGCAACAGATTACGGTTGCCGCCGCTGTGCGCCTGGCCGGACGCATGGTTGCCGCTCACGGTGAGCATCTGGCGCGGCCGGACGGTGATTTGACCCATGTGTTTCCAAAACCCGAGACCATAGCGGCCACGGATCTGGCGTCTCTGGGAATGCCCCGCAGCCGGGCGGCGACGCTTTCCGCTGTGGCAGCGGCCGCCATTGCCGACACACATCTTTTCGATACGACCGGCGGGCTTGATGAAGCGGTGAAGCGCTTGCGCAAGATCCGTGGCGTAGGGGAGTGGACCGCGCAATACATTGCCTTGCGCCAATTGCACGAGCCGGATGCCTTTCCGTCCGCCGACATCGGCCTCATGCGCGCAATGGCCAGGCTGGAAGGGCGGGATTATTCTTCATCCGAACTTCTCGCCCGAGCGGATGCCTGGCGTCCGTGGCGTGCTTACGCCGCGCAACACCTTTGGACGTCCGGCTGACGGAAAGCCGCGTTTCCACTTGTGGCTGTTTTCTTGCCGAACCTGGTTATCCGGCTTTATCTTTTTTCAGGATGGGGCGCTGCAAAGCGCTTTGTCCTTTTGCAGGGACTTCGGCGTCGACCGCGTTGCTTCCGTTATGAATGCCTTCACTATAGGGCTCCGCCTGTCGATCATCGATGCGAGTGCCAGCTCATACCGAAGCAGCCCCTGGGAACCGGAGACATCAAGGTATGTCACGTTGTGGATATGAACCGATTGCATGGCGGCAGGGACGAGTGCTACGCCAAGGCCGCTTGCGACCAGCGTCAGTATGGTTTGCATTTGCGTAGCTTCCTGCGCTATGCGGGGTGAAAAGCCCGCACTATGGCATGCCGCCAGCACCGATCCGGCAAAGCCGCGCCCTTCGGTAAAGGGAAATGAAATAAACCATTCCTTTGCCAATGAGCGCAAGGGCACTTGCTTCTTTGCCGCAAAGCGGTGGCTTACAGGCACGGCAAGCACCATGGTCTCGACGCGTAACACGGCCAGATCGACGCCGAATGATTCTTCCACCGGAGGCACCACAATAGCCAGATCTATACTTCCCGAGCGTAGCGCGGTGATTTCCCGCTCAGTGGTTTCGGCCGTAAGGACAAGGCGTATGCCTGGATACATTTTCTGAAAACGCTGTAGCAGCGGGGGTAAAAGGTCAAGCGCGGCGCTTGGTACGAAAGACAGGCGCAGCACGCCGGCGAGCCCCTGGCCGATACCTTGCGCCGCTTCGACGGCGAATTGTGCTTGCGCAAGGGTACGGCGCGCTTCCTTTAAAAAGACTTCGCCTGCGGAAGTGAGTCTGACCTGGTGGCGATTTCGGTCGAACAGTACAACATTGATATCCTGTTCGAGACGACGAATCGCGGCGCTGAGCGGCGGTTGGGACATAAACAGGCGCTCGGCGGCGCGATGAAAATTCAGCTCGGTTGCGACCATCACAAATTGCTGCAACTGTCTAAGATCGACCATTCGATTCTCCCTGTTTACATCGATGCGCGCGTCGCGCTGGCTGGAGTCCACGGCCTTCATTTTTCGCATAAAAATAGTATCACCGTGTCTGATCGATAGTATTAGAAATATTACAAACTTGAACCTATACTTTTTGCAGACTTATCCACCGTGACCAGGAGGCGACTGTGCAAGCGTCTTTACTCGAAGAATTGACCCCCGTCCCCAATCCTTATCCTATAGCGTCCGAACTGGAATTCCCCGATGTCTGGACGCTATGCACCCAGGCACGGGAACTGGCCTGGGATCCGGTAACGATAGATCATGGCGACGTTAAAGAGGCGCAGCTTCCCCCCGAAGTTCGCGATGCCGGAGCGGAATGGTGGAGCCTGCGGGCATGGATGGAGCATGGGGCCATTCCGTATGGCGCCGAACGCCTGCGGGATGCCATATATGGTCATCTGCCGTTTGAGATCAAGCAGCATGTGGTGAACTTTATCGCAGAAGAGCTGCGGCACCACGAAGCTTCGTTCCGGATTGCAGCGGCCCTGGGGGGCTACCAGCCGTCGCCGCGAGCGGACTATTTTCAGTCGATCATTCCGCAATTCCATAACGAACAGGCGGAAAAAACCATGTCGTTCTATGGAGGTATGGCGGTCAATACTTTGTTTGAACAGTTGTCCGGCGAGTTGCTGCAGGCGCGCTATCAGAATGCCCGATTCAGTTCGATACGAACGGCGTGCAAGCTGATTCTGCGCGACGAGGCCCGCCATATACAGTTCGGGCGCATTATTATGCGGCGTTTCTTTGAAGACCTTTCCATGGATGAAAAGGCCATGCTGGGCCGGCGATTTGCGAAGAAGCTGCAAGGGACATTGCTCAATGGGGTCTATGCGGTAGTCAACCTGCCCCAGGAAGAGCGGCTTCGGGCTGGACACAATCGCGCCTTGGCTGCCGAACATGGATTGGGAGCGACGCATCCCGACGAAGAAATGAGCATTATCAAAAAATCGCTGGACCAGATCCGCGCGGATGTCGCTGAATATGATGTCGAGATTCCTTCGATCCCGGAGGTGGACGGCAGCCAAGCGGTCCCGATTCGCTGATGTGCCGACCCCTGGCGAACTGAGTCGGGTTTTGATCTGCATTGCGGTTTGGCGGCATCCGGGTGTTTTGCCGCTGCGTTGAAATCTGTCTGTTCCGGTCGTCTCTTTCTGTGGGAGTGTTCCGATGAAGTGGATCAAGAAATGCTTGGGCGCCTGTATGGCGATAGCAATGCTGGCCGCTGTTGCCCCCGTGGCCCAAAGTGCCGGCTTTCCATCGCATGCCGTCCATATTGTGGTGCCGTATCCGCCGGGCGGATCGGCCGACATTCTGGGGCGCATTCTTGCGCAGAAACTGCAAGAACGAATGGGGCAGCCTTTTATCGTCGAGAACAAGCCTGGCGGCGGCTCGATTGTCGGGGCGCGCAGCGTCGTTACTGCGCCGGCGGATGGCTATACTCTTTTACTTGGCACGGTCAGCTCCAACGCCATGACACCGGCCGTCAATCCCAACGCCAGGTACGATCCCGTGAAGGACTTTACTCCTGTGGCCCGGGTTGCTTCGATGCCATTTGTGCTGCTTGTCCGGCCGTCTCTCGGAATCAAAAGTCTGTCCGGGCTGATTGCCCTGGCCAAGAGCAAACCGGGCAAGCTGACGTATTCGTCGGCGGGTATAGGGACATCGAATCATTTGGCCGGCGTCTTGCTCGACAGTCAAGCCGGTATAAAAATGACGCACATTCCTTATCGCGGCAGCGCGCCTGCCATGAATGCGTTGTTAAGCGGGCAGGTCGACGTCATGTTCGACCTGGTGACAACGGCTGTTCCACATATAAAAGCGGGCACCGTCACGGCCCTGGCTGTCAGCGGAGCCAAACGCAGTGCCTATCTGCCGGAGCTGCCGACATTGATGGAGCAAGGTTTGCCGGACTATCAGGTGACGGCCTGGTTTGGCTTGTTTGGGCCAGCCGGCGTACCCGGGCCGGTGGCGGCCAGCCTGAATAAGGAAATCGGAATAATCCTGCAGGAGCCGGATGTGCGCACGCAGTTTGATAAATTGGGTATTACGCCCGAACCGGAAAGCATGGCGAAATTTGCGGCATTCGTGCGCGCCGAGTCGGCGCGATGGACGAAAATTGTCAAACATTCGAACATAGCCGTCGGCGGCTAGCGCGATGCAACGAAGTCCCATCGACGAATTTCCGTATTTATCGACGATCCGGCCGGTGTTCGGAGAGCGTATGGTGGTTGCGTCGCAACCTTTGGCGGCGCAGGCAGGCCTGCATATTCTCGACAACGGGGGCAATGCCGTCGATGCGGCTGTCGCCGCCGCAGCCGTTATAGCCGTGGTGGAGCCGACAAATAATGGCATAGGCGGTGATGCGTTCGCCATGGTCTGGGACGGCTCACGCTTGCGAGGACTGAATGCCACCGGCCGTGCCCCTCAAAAATCGGACCTGGCGCGCATGGCGCAAAGAAATGGCGGAAAAATGCCGCAAAGAGGCTGGGACAGCGTAACGGTGCCCGGTGCGATCTCTGCCTGGTCGTCACTGTCCGGCGAGTACGGCAGCATCCCGTTTCCTCAATTGCTGGAGTCGGCAATCCATTACGCGAGCCAAGGTTTCTTCGTTTCGCCCGGAGTTGCGCAAAAATGGGCGGAGCAGGCCGCCGAATTATCCGGACAGCCGAATTTCAGCCGGACTTTCCTACCGTCCGGCAGCGCGCCGAAGGTGGGTGAAGTGTTCAAGCAGCCCGAGCTTGCAGAGACGCTGCGGCGCGTAGCGGGCAGCCATGGCCAGGATTTTTATGAGGGCTCGACGGCGCGGCTTATCGCGGGCTATGCGGCCGATTGCGGTGCCGATCTCTCGCTGGAAGACCTTGCGGCTCACAGAGCCAACTGGACCGAAGTACTGAATGCCAGGTTCAAAGATACCCTGGTTTTCGAAATGCCGCCCAACGGTCAGGGTTTAGTTGCCCTTTATGCGCTGGCCATTCTCGATCATTTTGACATTGGTGATTTTGATCCGGATTCCGCGATGGCGCTGCATTTGCAAATCGAGGCGATAAAGCTCGCCTTTGCACACGTCGCGCCCTTGCTCGGGGATCCACGGAACATGGCGGCAGATTCAGCGGAGTTGCTGTCCGCGGTACGTGTGGCGCGAGCGGCGGCTCTGATCGATCCCGATCGCGCGATCGATTTCGGCCACATCCCTCCGCCTATCGCCGGGACGGTTTACCTTGCGGCAGGAGACGCTTCGGGGATGATGGTGTCGTTCATCCAGTCCAATTACATGGGGTTCGGGTCTGGCGTGGTAGTGCCTGAAACGGGTATTGCCTTGCAGAACCGGGGCGCCGGTTTTTCCCTTGATCCCGATTCGCCTGCTCGTCTTGCTCCTGGCGCCCGTCCTTTCCATACCATATTGCCGGGGTTCCTGCGGCGTGATAACGGTGCGATGGCGGCATTTGGAGCAACCGGCGGCAAATTCCAGCCGCAAGGGCATGTACAGCTTGTGGCGCGGTTGGCCGGGTACGGCCAGAACCCCCAGGCGATCGTCGATGCGCCGCGTTTCAAAGTCAATGAAGGGCTGCGAGTCGTCCTGGAGCCTGGTTTCAGCGAGCATACCAAGCAGAAACTGGCCGCATTGGGGCATGAGGTCACGGCCCAGAAGACCAGTACTTGGGATTTCGGCGGTATGCAGATTTTAATGCGGCGCAATGGGTGCTATATGGGTGCGCGCGATGCTCGCAGGGATAGCCATGTAGCCGTGTCTTGACGATTTTTTAATACCTTCGCCCCGCTATCCGCCCATATAGGCTTCGATTACCCTGGGGTTGTGCAGCAGGTTTTCACCGCTGTCGGCCAGCACGATCCGGCCGGTTTCAAGCACATAGCCGCGCTGCGCGATGCGCAGGGCCTGCCGTACATTTTGCTCGACCAGAAAGATGGTGAGACCGGTGCGATTGATTTCCTGCAGGATCTGGAAGATTTCCCGCACCAGCAGGGGTGCCAGGCCCATGGATGGTTCATCGAGCAATAATATGCGCGGCTTTGCCATCAATGCGCGTGCGATCGCCAGCATTTGCTGCTCGCCGCCCGACAGGTTTCCGGCCAGGCCGGCGGCGCGTTTCTTCAGCACCGGAAACAGCGTATATACCCAGTCCAGGTCCTGGGCGATCTGCGCTTTGTCGCTTCGGGTATAGGCGCCCAGTTCCAGGTTTTCATGAATTGTCAGCGTAGTGAGAATCGCCCGGCCTTCAGCGACTTGAACCACGCCGCTGCGCACGATCCGGTGCGGCGAAAGCCGGGTCAGGTCGGTACCGTCGAGCAGCACTTGGCCGCGGACAGATTTCAGCAAGCCTGAAATGGCCAGCAGGGTAGTGCTCTTGCCCGCGCCATTGGCTCCGACCAGGGCCGTGATCTCGCCGCTGTTCAGTGTCAGGCTTATGCCTTTGACCGCTTCGATGTGGCCATAGGAAACCACGAGATCGGTAACCCGCAGAATCTCGCTCATTCGTCTTCTTCCTTGCCCAGATAGGCCTCGATTACTTGCGGATTGTTGCGGATTTCTTCCGGTGGGCCTTCGGCGATAATGCGCCCGAAATTGAGCACGGCAATACGATCGCACAAGCCCATTACGAAACGCATATCGTGCTCGATCAGGAATATGCTGTAGCCGCGTTGCTTGATGCCGATGATCTGCGCCATGAGCTCGGTTTTCTCCGCCGAGTTCATGCCTGCCACCGGCTCGTCGAGCAACAGCAATTTGGGTTGTGTGGCCAGCGCCCGCGCGAACTCCAGTTTGCGCTGCTCGCCGTAGGAGAGGTTGTCGGCCAGCATATCGGCCTTGTGGTCGAGCTTGACCCAGGACAGCAGCTCGAGCGCCCGTTCGCGGGCCTGGGCTTCGATCTGGCGAAATGAACGCAGGTTGAACAGCAGGCCGGCAAAGTTGTAATCGAGGTGGCCGTGCATGCCTATCACCACGTTTTCCAGCAGGCTGGCATCCTTGAACAGGCGGATGTTCTGGAACGTACGTGCGATGCCCAGTTTGGTAATCTGGTGCGGCGGCAGTTTGGCGAGGTCCGTGCCATTGAATTCGATGCGGCCGCCCGATGCGCGCAACAAACCGGTTGCCAGGTTGAACACTGTGGTTTTGCCGGCTCCGTTGGGGCCGATCAGGCCGAAAATAGTGCCCTGCGGCACGTCGAAGCTGACGTCCGCAAGAACCTTCAGGCCGCCGAACTCTTTGCTGATCTGGTTGAATTGCAGCATCAGGGCACCTTCCGTGCTTTGCGGCGTTGCCAGAATGCGTGGATCCGCCTGGGATCCCAGACCCCATTGGGTAAGTACAAGACCACCAGGATGAGGATCAGGCCATTGATGGCAAGGCGAAAATCCTTGAAGGGGCGCAGTATTTCCGGCAACAGCGTCAGGATGGTTGCGCCGACCGTTGGCCCGATCAGGTTGCTGATGCCCCCGAACACGGCCATGGTCAGGATGTCCACGGCGTTTTCGAATGCGTAGTTGCCGGGTCCGATGGTAAATGTGTAATGCGCGTTCAGGCCGCCGGCAATGCCCGCGATTGCGCCTCCCAGCGCAAACGCGAACAGCTTGTATCCCGCCACGTTGATGCCCATCAGTTGTGCCGCCACCTCGTCGGCCTTGATCGCCTCGAATGCGCGGCCGATCCGGGAGCGCCGCATGCGCCCCAGCAGGTACAGCATTACCGCCAATAACAGCACGATGTGCCAGAACTCGGTTTTCAGCGGTATGCCATTGAGCCCCATCGGCCCGCCGGTAATGTCCAGGTTCAGGAGGATGATCCGGACGACTTCGCCAAAGCCGAGTGTCGCCATGGCCAGGTAAACGCCGGACAGGCGCAGGGTAGGTATCCCGATGATCAAGGCGACCATCGCCGGCAATGCCCCTGCCGCGGCAAGCGCCACGGGAAAGGACAGCCCGGTCTGCATGCTGATGAGGGCCGCGGTATAGGCGCCTATGCCCATGAAGGCCGCATTGGCCAGCGACAGCAGGCCGCAGGCCAGGGTTACGTAAATCGACAGGGCCAGCATGGCGTTGACGCCTATGCTGTACACCACTGTATTGTAGGTTGCCCAGAATCCATCCCACCAGTCGAGCATATCAGGCCTTTCTTTCCAGTACTTTGCCAAACATGCCCGATGGCCTGATCAACAGAATCAGAAACAGCAACCCGAATGCGACCGCATCGCGGAAATCGCTGGAGAAGTAGGCCACCGTCAATACTTCGGCAAAGCCGAGGAACAAGCCGCCGATCAGCGCGCCGCGAATATCGCCCATGCCTCCGAGAATAATGACCGCGACGCCTTTGAGCAGCATGGGCTGCCCCATATAAGGCGAAATCGCATTGAATGATAGCCCGACCAGTACGCCGGCGGCGCCGCCCAGCGCAGCCGCGGCAAAGGAAGTCAGGTAGAACAGCCCTTCGACGTTGATGCCCAGCAGGCAGGCCGCTTTCGGCGATTCGGCGATGGCGCGCAGTGCGCGGCCCAGCTGCGTTTTACGCATGATGGCCAGCAGCACCAGCATCAGTATGAATGAAACCGCGATAATGCCGACCTGCAGCGCTGTTATGTGCAGGTGCCCGAGGTTATAGCTTCCTTCGGGAATGGTGCCCTGCGGGAACCGTTTGGTTTCGACGCCGAACAGGCCCTGCGTCAGATTGGTCAGCATGATTGCCACGCCGATGGTGGCGATCATGGGTATCAAATGGGGTACATTGCGGGCGCGCAAGGGCCGCAAGATCAGGTAATCGACTGCCAGCCCGATCAGGCCGGTAAGCAGCATTGCCCCCACCAACGCAAGCCATAGCGGCACGGCCAGTGTATTCACCAGCAGCAGCGCGACATAGCTGCCCAGCATGAAAATGGCGCCGTGGGACAAATTAATGACGCCCAATACGCCAAAGATGAGCGTGAAGCCCAGTGCAAACAGGGCATAGACACTGCCTAGCGAAAGCGCGTTAAAAAGCTGTTGTTCGAGCATGGCGTCGGTAGGTTGATAAAAACAAGGGCATTTTCGGGGGTAGCCAAAAATGCCCGTTCGCCAAATACTGGAAATGCATCTGGCGCGCCGTTCAAGCGTGTTTGCCGAGTGGCGCTACTTAAGCACTACGAATTTGCTGTGCTGGGCGATATTCACGATGGCATCTTGCTGCGCGTCGTAGCCCACCGGTTTGCCGGTTTTGGAGGCTGGGGCGGGGCGGAATGCAAACTTGCCGGTCGCGCCATCCCATTTGACGGTTGGCAGCGCCACACGCAGAGCGTCGCGGTCTTTGGCGAGATCGCCGCTGAGCTTGACGCTTTTCAGTGCCGTCGCGACGATGTGCATGGCGTCATACGCCTGGGCCGCGAATTGGTCGGGAGCCACGTTGAATTTGCTCTTGTAGGCGGCAATGAACGCCTGGTTGGCCGGCGCGGTATTTTCCGATGACCATGGGCTGCCCATAATGGAATTGTCGGCGGCATCTTTGGCGATATCGAACAGCTTGGGCGAGTTAAGGCCGTTGCCGCCGATGAACGGCTGCTTCATGCCCAGCGAGCGCGCCTGCAGAATAATATTGCCGGCTTCCTCGGCAAGGCAAGAGCAGACGATGGCGTCTGGATTGCTGGCCTTGATCTTGGTGAGTTGCGCCTTGAAATCGACGTCGCCTTTTGCGTAGGTTTCGGTATCGCTTACCGGAATTTTCTGATCGGCCAGCGTGGCCTTGAATACGTTATAGCCATCTTTGGTGAACGCATCGTCATTGCCGTAAATGACGGCAACTTTTTTAAGATTGAAGTGCTTGACGGCGGCACGTGTGCTGACCGGCAGCACGTCGGCTTCCATTACGGAATTGCGAAATGTGAAAGGCCCCATCTGGGTTATGCCATCGGCGGTGTTGCTGGTGCCGAACACCACTACTTTGGCGGCATTGGCGATCGGGTCCGCGGCAAAAGCCGAGTTCGACAGGGTAGGGCCAAACACCATCAGCACTTTATCCTGGAAAATCAGTTTTTTGAAGACGTTGATGGCTTCTTCTTTCTTGCCCTGTTCGTCTTCAACGACCAGCGCGAGCTTGTTGCCATTGACGCCGCCTTTGGCGTTGATTTCGTCGGCGGCCAGCGTAAACCCGTTTTTTATGGCTACGCCGTACTTGCCTGCCGGGCCGCTCAACGCTTCGGCCACCCCCAGTTTGATATCGGCCGCATAGGCCGTGCTGGCCAGGCTGGCGCTAAGCAGGACTAAAGGCAATGTTTTAAGCAAATGACGGATTTGCATCTTTTTCTCCAACGGCAAAGGTAGTTTCGAGGATACGTTGGCGTCGCACAATTCCATTCCAGTGTTGGGGTGTTTCGAGTTGAATTATGTTGTTACAAAGAAGGGGCGTCGGCGCGGTTGGTGGGACATTATGCCATCGGGATTACTCGCTGGTCAAAATTTGACACATTAATGAAGCTTGTCTGTCCCGCTCCGGGCGACTGATCCGTTTGGTCGGCGCCCGGTGTGTTTGAATCGGTGTTCAGTGAATCGGCGAGTCAGGACGGACAGTGCTTACAGGCCAAGGTAAGCCTGCCGAACCTGGTCTGATGAGCCGATTTCTTCCGCGCTGCCTTGCAGTGCGATTTTGCCGCTTTGCATTACGTAAGCTCGGGTTGCCAGCTCCAGGGCTTGCGCCATGTTCTGTTCGACCAGCAGAATGGATGTGCCGTTCCGGTTCAGATTCGCCAGGGTGTCGAAGACCGTTTCGACCAGTAGCGGCGACAAGCCCAGGCTGGGTTCGTCCACCAGCAAAAGCCTTGGGCCGCTCATCAGTGCGCGTCCGATGGCAAGCATCTGGCGTTCACCTCCGGACAGGGTGCCGGCGATTTGCGCGCGGCGCTCGGCCAGCCTGGGAAATAGTGCATACACCTGCTCCAGGCGTTCGCGATAAAGCGCTTCACCGGGAACCACATAGGCGCCAAGGTGCAGGTTCTGCTCTACCGTTTGCCGTGCAAACACCCGGCCACCCTCCGGGATCAGGGCTATGCCGCGCTTGACCAGTACATCGGGCGTCAGCCCGGTAATATCGGCGCCGTCGAAGGCGATGCGTCCGGATTTCGGTTTTACCGAACCGATGATGGACAGCAGCGTGCTTGATTTGCCGGCGCCATTGGCGCCCAGCAATGCGGTAATTTCGCCGGGATGCACTTCAAGCGATATGCCCCGTACCGCCTGCACACCGCCATAAGCCACATGCAGGTCTTCCACTTTCAGCAAGGCCTTATCCGGCACGGTACTTCCTCCCCAGATATGCCCCGATGACTTCGGGGTTGCGTACGACCTCTTCGGGAGTGCCCGAGGCGATCAGTTGCCCGAAATCCAGTACCAGAACCCGATGTGCAAGCCGCATTACAACCTCCAGCACGTGTTCGACAATCACCAGCGCCACTCCTTTTGCGTGGATCGATCGCAATATTTCAGCCAGTTCGCGGGCTTCGCTGGGGTTGAGCCCGCCCGCTACCTCGTCGAGCAGCAATAGTTTGGGGGATGCCGCCAGGGCCCGTGCCAGTTCGACCCGTTTTTGGCCGGCTACGTTCAGTTCCCCCGCCGGAGTCGGGCCGCGATCGCCCAGCCCCACAGTGTCCAGTACCTGTTGCGCGGCAGCTCGCGCGCCGGCAAGGCTGGGTTGCCGCAGCAATGCGCCAATCATGACGTTATCGAGCACCGTCATGGCCGCGAAGCTGCGTGGGATCTGGTAGGTACGCATCAGCCCCATGGCCGCTATGGCTTCCGGCGCCTGACCCACGAGCTGGACGCCATTGAACGTCACGCTGCCCGATGTGGGCTGATGGTGGCCTGCCAGGCCGTTGAACAAAGTGCTTTTGCCGGCACCGTTCGGGCCAATGATGGCGACGATCTCACCGGTATCGACATCGAAGCTGATGTCTCGGTTGGCGACCAGGCCGCCAAAATTCTTGGTCAGGTTTTTAACTTCCAGCAGAGCCACGACGCACCTTGAGTGTGATCAAGCCTTTCGGCAGGAAGAGGCTGACGAGGATGATTGCCAGCCCATAAAGCAGCAGATCGAATCCGTGGCCGGAACTGCCCATGGCAACGCGCATGCCCTCGGCCAGTGGAATCAGCAATGCCGCTCCCAGCCACGGGCCGGCAAGGGTACCGATGCCGCCGAGAATCGTGACCAGCACGATCTGGATGGACAGAGTCAGGCTGAAAGCTGAATCGGGGTCGATGAACCCGATATAGATGGCATAGAAGCCTCCCCACATCCCGGTCAGGGCGGCCGACAGCACGAAAGCAAGCATCTTGTAGCGTTCGGCGGGCACCCCCAGGCTGCGCGCCGCGGCTTCGTCGCCGTTGATGGCGCGCCAGTAATAGCCTGTTTTTGAGCGGGCCAGCACGAATGTGGCCCACAAGGTGAACAAGGCCAGCCCGAAGGCGATCCAGTAATAGGGTTCTTTTGAGCGAAACAGCAGCAGCCAGGCACTGTTGGCAATAGGGGCTTCGATGCCGGTTGCGCCGCCGGCCCAGGTCCAGTTGGTCATCAGCAACTGGGCGACCGACAGCAGCGCGATCGTGGCCATTGCAAAATAGTGGCCGGTAAGACGCAGCGTGGGTTTGCCGACGATGAACGCCACCGCGGCCGCTACAAGACCGCCCAGAGGGATCCCAAGCCAGGGGCTGAGCTTTAGCGCATGCAGCAACAATAGAGTGGTGTAGGCGCCGGCTCCAAGAAATACGGCATGCCCGAACGAAACCCGCCCGAGAAAGCCGCTGACCAGGTTCCAGGCGGCCCCCAGGGCGCCGTACATCAGCGTCATGACGACAATTTGCTGGTAAAACGAGTCGGTCACCACCAGCGGAAAGACCGCCAGCGCCACCACGGCCAATACGAGTCCGCGCACGGCCCCGGATCGGCTGGAGGCGGAAATGGCCTTCCAGCCGGTAGGCTCGGACAGGGACGGCGCCCGCATGTCTTGCGGCCCGGTTTGATTTTTGTCGATTTTCATTTCACCAACGCCCGAAAAGACCACGTGGCCGGTACCAGAGAACCAGCAGGAAAATCAGGAAGATGCTGACCATCTTGTAAGCCGGTTCGACCAGATACCCGGTCATCGATTCGATGACGCCGATCAGTATCCCGGAAATGAATGCCCCGGGCAGCGAGCCGAAACCGCCCATGGCCACGGCCACGAAGGCCAGCAAGCCGAACACATTGCCCACCGAGGGGAATACATAGAAAAAGGTGGTCAGCAATGCGCCGGCCAGGCCCACCACCGCGCTGCCCAGGATCCAGACTTGAGCATTGACGCGATCGGAGGCGATTCCGACAAAGGAGGCCGCTTGCCGGTCTTCAGCCACGGCTTGCAGCGCATGGCCCCAGCGCGTGCGGTACACCAGCATGAACAGCAGTCCGATCACCACCAGCGCGACCAGGCCGGTTGCCACCTGGGGGCGTCCGAGCGAAACACCGGCCAGGTGAACGCTGCCGGACAGCCAGGTATCGGGCAGATTGCGGTAGTCCGGCGAAAAGAAAATGAAGGCGAGTTGCCGCAGCACCAGCCCCAGGCCGAAGGTGGCCAGAATCACGATCATGGCCGGCGCCCGCTGCAGTGGGCGGATAATGAGCCCGTAGGAAAGAAAGCCCACGAAGCCCAGGCCGCAGGCCACTATTGGAGCCGAAAGAGTTGGATCGACATGCCCAATGGTGAACATCCAGTAGGCGGCATACATGCCGAGCATCAGGAATTCGCCATGCGCAAAATTGATGACGTCCGTAATGCCCCAGATCAATGCCAGGCCCACCGCGACCAAAGCATAGATCAGGCCATTGAACAAACCTGTGGCGAGAGCTTCGAACACATTATTCTCCTCGCGTCAGGGGCTGCCTATTTCTTCCAGGAGAAGGGGAGCGTGGGCAGGTCTTTCATTTTCTTGTAGCGGTCGGGCCAGACAGTCTGGTAGTCCTTGCCTACCAATTGCAGGATCAGGCCTTGCCCCTTCAGGTTCTGCCCCTTGTCGTCGAACTTGACGCCGGCCCAGGGCATGACGATTTGATCCGCGTCCAGGTTGGTGGCGACCAGCGCCTTGCGTATGGCGTCGGGCTTGGTGGATCCGGCCCGATCAATGGCATCGGCGAGCACCAGAATACCTTGCAGGGACCGTGCGCTGTTGCCATTCAGGTCTTTGCCGGCCCGCGCCTTGAACATATCGTTCAGTTGCTTGATGACCGGCTTGATGGTGTACAGATCGTTGGACCATACGTCGCGTGTCAGCACGCCTTGCACCTGCGGGCCGACTTCGGAGATGAAGCGCGAATCGATAAAGCCGGCATCGTTGGCGAGCATGATGGGCGGGGCGTAGTTCATTTGGCGCATGGTGCGCACAAAGAGCATTGCGTCGGATGTGTAGCTGGCAAAGATGGCCACGTCGGGTTTGGCGGCGGCGAGTTTTTGCGTTTCCGAATTCAGTGACGGCGTGCCGGCGGAATAGGCGATGTTGGCGACGATTTGCCGGCCGGATTGCTTGGCGAATTTCTCTACGGCTTTGTAGGTGTTCACGCCGAAATCGGTGTTCTCGTAGACGACGGCAATTTTCTTGGTGGGTACTTTTTTGATGCCGTCGAGAAATTCCATCATGTTGCTGATGAAGGTTTCGTCGTTGGGCGTGGTGCGGAAAAACCATTTGTAGCCGCGCTCGGTCAGGTCGGGGCTGCTCGATTCGCCGTTTACATACGGAATTTCACGCTGTTCGGTAATGCGGCTCGATGTTTTGGTGACCGCCGACTGATAGGCGCCAACCAGCGCCACGACATGTTCCTGGTCGATCAGGCGCTGGGCTTCCGCCTGGCCGACATCGGGCTTGCCCTGCGAATCGGCGAAGATGACCTGGATCTTGGCGCCGCCAAGATGAGGCAGCCCGGCGCCGGCCGCCAGCGGTATGCCCTTGAGTTCGGGGTGATCTTTGTTGACCACGTCCACCGCCAGTTCGATGGCCTGCTTGAGTTCGATTCCGGTCGAGGCAAGAGCGCCGCTCAGTGGGTATATGGCGCCGATCTTGATGACTTTTTCCTCGGCCGAAGCGCCTTGCGTCAGCATCATGCCGAGGCACGCAATCAGCGCTGCTATGACTTTTTTCATGTTTTGTCTCCAGACTGTAGCTATTTCGAGGAATGATCCTTTCCTCATGGGTGCCCGCGTCTTTGCGTGGGTCAGTGGGCTTTATATATCAGAATGTGGCAAGAGCGCTATTCGGGATATCAGTAACCAGCATGTGGCCAGGCTTGTGGGTAATGGCAATAGGCAGGCGAGCCGAGCGAATCGCTTCCTGAGGCGTTACCCCGCAGGCCCAGAATACCGGCAGTTCGTCGGAATGGACGGCAACAGGCTCTCCGTAGTCGGGCTTTTGCAGGTCGGCGATGCCGATGAGGCGGGGGTCTCCGATATGGACGGGCGCGCCGTGGACAGCCGGAAAGCGGCTGGTAATCTGGATTGCACGGATTGCGTCGCTGCTTTTCATGGGGCGCATGGAAACGACCATATTGCCGCCGAATGGGCCAGCGGGCACGTTTGGCGTGGAGCTGCGGTACATCGCTACGTTGCGTTTTTCCTCGATGTGGCGCAGCGGCACACCGGCCTGCATCAGCATTTGTTCGAAGGAAAACGAGCAGCCGATGGCAAACACGACGAAATCGGATTGCCAGACATCGTGCAGCGTGGTCAATTCCCCTGCCAATTGACCGTCGCGATATAGGTAGTACCCCGGGATATCGGTGCGTATGTCGATGTCGTGCCCGATCGATTCCATATTCCATTGCCCAGGTTCGCCGACGCCGAGCAAAGGGCAGGCCTTCGGGTTTCTTTGGCAGAAGCGCATGAAGTCGTCCGCATGCTCTTTGGGCAGGATGGCCAGGTTGGCCTGCGCGAATTCGCCGCAATAGCCGGCCGTGGGGGCGCGGAGCTGTCCCTGGCGTACTTGATGTCTTAGATCTTGTGGTGTCATGTGATGAGGCGAGAGGCAAGAGGCGGATCCCACTTTGAAGCATAGGAGCAATCAAGGTATTTTGCTATCGATTTTTTTTGCGCAATACCGTATAGTTTTTCTTAACTGATCGATCGCTGTGCGGAGCATGGGTGAATACACGCTTTATCGAGACTTTCGTCATGCTCGCCCAGCTCAAAAGCTTTCGGGCCACGGCCAGCGCGCTTCATGCGACGCCGGCCGCGATTTCGCTGCGTGTCAAGAGCCTGGAAGATGAATTGGGCGTCGAGCTGATCGACCGGTCATTCAAGGCATTCCGCCTTACCGCCAATGGGCAGCGTTTGCTGAATCAGGCCCGTTCCGTGCTCGAAGCGGTACGCCAGCTGCAGGTCGCGGCCCATCAGGAAGATGCCGTGCAGGGCTGCTTGCGGCTCGGCGTGAACGAAACCGTCGTTCATAGCTGGTTGGCACACTACATAAAGCAGCTCAACAGGGATTACCCGGAGCTGGAGGTCGAGTTGACTGTTGAAGTGAGCAGCGTGTTGCAAAAGCAATTGCTTGCCGGCGATCTCGATCTGGTGTTTCGCGTAGAGGGCATCGACAGCGACAAGATCGTGTCCGATGCGCTGGCCGTCTATCCCGTCCGATGGATAGCCAGAAAGAATTTTTTACCGCAGAATAAGCGTGATCTGATCAGGAATGTGCTGCAACATCCGGTGTTGACTTTTGGGCGCGGGACGGCGCCGCAACGGGCGATCGAGCAGATTGTGGCCAATTTCGCCAGTCAGGCGGGTATTCCCGCCGGCAAGGCTCATGTGCTGTGCTCTCCTTCGGTCGCGGCTATTGTCCGGCTCATCGAGAACGGTTTTGGCGTGGCGGCGATTCCGGCCTTGTTCGTGGCCGATGAGATAGCCAGTGGGGCTTTCGTCGAATTGCCCGTTCAACCGATCCCGCCTTCGGTTGTTATTTCCATGTGCTGGCACGCCAACGCAAAAATGCATGTGCATACCGCAGCCAATGCGGCGCGTGTCGCTTGCGAGTATTACTGCAAGAACACGGACCGCCGGCTGGTCAAGGCAATACTTAACTGAGTGATATTGCGATTGGGCGGCTTGATGGTTATTTCCGTTGGGGCTAAAGCATTTTTGGGTTGAGTTGTTTACAGGATTCGGTGGGTTGGTAGCTTTGGTATTTGAAGACGCCGTCTATCGGGGCTTGGGGTCAGGACCGGCACGGCGTGCTTCATCCGGATTTAGCACGTCAAGGCGGGCGTCGGGCGAACTCACTACGCCTCGCAAACTACGCGAGGCTCCGTTCAGACAGCGCCCGCCGACTACCCCCGCCTTGCCGAGCTAAATCCGGCGCACGCCTTACGCCGGTCCTGACCCCAAGCCCCGATAGACGGCTCACGTAATGACATGCCTGGAATTTACTTGCCGGCCCCAGCGTATACCTCGATGCATGACCTCACCGTTTCTCTCGGTGCATGACCCTAACGCTGCTCTCTATGCATTGCCTCAACGCAAGCCGCAGGGTGGGCGGTGCTGTGCAGTCCGGCGGTAGTCCAGCGCCGGGTGCTGACGAAGGGAAGGCGGGGGGTGTCGGCGGGCGCTGTCTGAGCCCGGCCTCGCGAGGCCGGGCGAGTTCGCCCGACGCCCGCCTGGACGAGGCAGACCCGGGCAGTCGGGGTGCGTAGCACCACGACCGCTGGACGTGCCGGACTGCACAGCACCGCCCACCCTGCGGCGTCTTTATAGAATTAACCGCCGCCTACACAGACAACACCGCAACACAGTCCAAAACTACAGCCCAAATTGAAAGCCACTAAAACACACTCAGCGCCGTAAAACACTAGAACCGAAAACGCACTAAGGAGCGCACGCGGCAATCGCGTTGCGAGGGCGACTGGTCCAGACAGCAAGCAGCAGGGCGGCGATGCCCAGCAGGGCGATTGCGGGCGACCCTATGTCCACGGCTGTTTCAAGGCCATGGGCCGTGGCCAGCACACCAAGCACGAGTGCAATGCTTCCCATGAACAGGTAGGCGATCAGATAAATCGCCGAAAGCGTGCCAGCGCGATGGCTGGCTGGCGCGTTTGCGCTGATCAGCGTCAGTCCGCCAAGAAATTGCAGACTGTAGGCCGCACCTGTAGTTACCGCGGCAGCCAGGAAGAGGGGCAGGGAGTGATGCGCGGCTGACAACATCAGCAGGGCCTGGCCAGCCACCGAAACGATACCCCCTCGAAGAATGTTTGTGCGGGCCGCGGCCCGTTTGGCGATAATTGCCACGGTGCCGCTCGATGCCGCGAATAGCGCGATTGCGGCACCGCTCACCAGCGCGTTCGACGAGCCTATAAGATCCTTCGCAATCTGTGCGCCCAGCGACAACATGATGGCGCCCAGTGCGTAGGCGGCTGTGACGGAAAGCGCCGAGGTCAGGAAAATCTTGCCCATGCCTTTGGGAATGCTGACGGACCCCGGACGCCAGCGTACAGAAGATGCGCCTTGCGCATGGCGCGGCAAGAACCACACGGCGGCAAATATGGCCAGCAGAACCACGAATAGCACCCAGAAATTGAGGCGTGTGGGAAAGGGAGCGTACTCGACCAGGGCTCCGCCGACCAGGGTTGCCAGGGCAAGGCCTGAGGATTGAGCGGCGGTGTTCATGGCGCTGGCGCGGTCCGATTGCCCCGGTGAGCTGAATTCAAGCATGGCGGCCGAGGCAGGGCCGGCGGACAGCCCCACACCCATTCCCATGAACGCGCGGCCGACAAATACCCAGCCGACGCTCGGAGCGACAGCGAAGAGCAGCACGCCAAGCAGCGAGGCGGCCAGCCCGAACAGAATGGTTGCACGGCGCCCGATGCGGTCCGAGACATTGCCGAACAGCAGCAGGGCGGCCACGACCACGACAGGGTAGACGGCAAAGATGGCCGTCGTCACGGTGGGTGTCAGGTGCCATTCGGCGGCATACAGGGGGTAAGTGACCGCGGGCGCCGCGCTGGTCCAGAGGGTGTGGGTAACGACCGCGGCCGCAACCCAAAAACTTGCCTGCTGCCCTAGCGTGCGTGTGGTAATCGTCATGGAAGATCCGGGTGTCTGAGCTTTGAGAATAGGTGTTGAGTGGTGGATCACGATCCGGGGGTAATGTGGTGCTCTTCAATTGTGTCGACACGATCAGGATAGAAGGCGACATGGTCCTTGATGGCGGCAACGGCCGCATAAGGAGCCTCGTAGGTCCATACGGCGTTGACCGAGCGTTCGCCGTCCAATGCAATGCTGTAGTAGGCGCACTCGCCCTTGTAAGGGCAATATGTGCTGTGATCGCTGCGTTCGAGAAGCGATATGTCGACATCCTTCATGGGTATGTACTGCACTGCCGGGTAATCAGCCTCCCGCAATGTCAGGGCATCGCGGGTGTTGGCGATAACACGTCCCTTGAGCGACACGATGACTTGCGACGGGTTTGTCCGGATTGTGATCGGATGATCGGGGCCGGGAGTTTTTACGGGTCTGGACGCCATGATTTCAAGTCCTTTTGTTGTGCACGAAAATCATTGTGCTGCTTCGCTGCCAACAGCGATGGGCACGCCGGCAAGGGTTCCCGTGGCGGGAAAAACGGAGGTACTCATCCAGCCTTCTTGCATGGATGCATACCGTTCTTTGAATCAGTATGTACGACCGTATTAATAGTGTCAAGAAAAAAATACGGTTGTACATATTTTTTTTGAGTGATGCGCTGAATGCGCTTGGCTGATTTCGCGCCCAGCTTCCTGGAAGAGGGTCAGTGGCCCAGGCCCGTTGTGTCCGCGCTGTGCTGATCCGGGTCGAACGACCCCGTTCGGCGCAGGATGCTCGAAAAGAGAATTTCTTTGAAGCGTTCCACCGGCACCGCGCTGCGCTGGGCTTTTGCCAAGAGGTTGGCGCCCTGGATCGATGAAACGATAAAGCCCGCAATTTCGTCGCAGTCGGTGCTGGGCGACAATTCGCCCGCTTTTACGGCGGCTCTGAGGCAGTAGGCGATGGATCGCTGCATTTCCGAGAATATCTCGACGAGGCGGTGCCGTATGAGTTCGCTGTGATCGCTGGCCTCGGCGGTAAAGTTGCCAAACAGACAGCCATTTCGCATGCCGTCCAGATTGAGGCGGTTTTTGCCGGTGTCGATATAAGTGCGGAGCCGCTGGAGCGGCGGCAGCGCATCGTTGAGCAGCGTCTCGTCCATTACATTCAGGTGGCGGGCGAAATAGAGATCGATGACTTCGATTCCGAAGGCTTCTTTCGAGGCGAAGTGATTGGTGAACGACCCTTGCGGCACGCCTGCCGCCTGGACAATATCGCGCACGCTCGCGCCTGCAAACCCGTGCTCGTGCACGACCCGCATGCCTATGGTCAGGAGTTTTTCGCGATGTGATGGTTTAGCCATGATTTCAATATAGTCGTACGTATTGGAGTTGTCAAACACAAAACGGAGCGCACCCGAGTCCGGCGCGAGAGCAGGCCATTTCGGGAATCGGCGAATTGCATGACGGGCTGATCCCATGTTGTACTGCTTGTATTCGTGGATCCCTTCCCCGATTCACAACCGGCATGAGAAAAAAGCAATGGAAATCCTGACTCAAGGCATTATTGTTGTCGTTGCATTCGCAATCGCCTTCAGTATCGCCAGAATGATAGTGCGCCGCCGCGCGGCGCAAGCGGCCAGACGTGTGCAGGCTAGTGTCGAGCAGCAGCGCCTTGATGAGTCGTTGAAAGGACCCGCCAGAAACAAGAGCAAGCGTCGAAGAGAGCAATTGCTGCAAAGAAAGGGTCGGAAGGCCTAGATTTTCCAGCAATATTTTCCAGCCATAATAAATAATTATCGTTTGGAAAACTGCCATGAAGATCAGCGCCATTCTCTGGCCGGCCCGTCAGTGTGCCAATGAATCCACCGATCGTTTCCCGGTCGGGGCGTTTCGATGCAATGACTTATGTGCCTGCCGATGCGGCGGCCGATGAAGGCTTGGCGGGCATATCGTACCGGTGGTCGTTCAGTTCGAACGAGGACTCGATTAAGCGTTTCCGGGACGCTGGAGTGTGGGGCTCATCGATCTAGCGGCTGGGCACCGGTATTTCCCCTATGGAAACTTCAAATCAAAGCTGGTATAAATTCAAAATCAAAAATGAAAACGTTTTCATTTGGTGCTGGTGTTATTCGATGGCGCAAGGCTGGCCGCAGGTGACATGCCGTCCGGTCAGGGTGTTTTCCTGGCTGACGGGCCTGTTGAATGATTCCTCAATTTTCACCGTTTTCGGGCTGGGCTTATGTCGAACATCAAGAGTGTGGCGAAGCTGGCGGCGTGTTCCATCGCCACCGTGTCGCGCTGTTTCAATGCCCCGCACCTGGTTCGTCCGGCCACGCTGGCCCGTGTCATGGAAATTTCCCGGCAGCAGAAATTCCGGCCCAGCATTATTGGCCAGCAATTGCGCCGAAACCAGACGGATCTGGTGGGCGTCATGTTGCCGTCTCTGGGGAATCCTGTGTTTGCCGATTGCATTGGCGGTATCGAGCAGGTGCTTGGCCAGCACAATAAGCGAATGCTGCTCACCACGACGCAATACGATTCGTCAAAGGAAGAGCAATTCATCGAAATCCTGTTGCGGCAAAAGGTGGACGGCCTGCTGTTGACCGTTGCCGATACGAAAAATAGCCGGGCGCTGGCATTGCTGTCCACTGAAAACATGCCCTATGTACTTATGTACAACCATGCGGCGGGGTACGAAACGGTTTCGGTCGACGACCGCAAGGCCGCTGGCGATGCCGTGCGGCATCTGCTTGGTTTCGGGCATCGGCGCATTGCCATGCTGGCCGGTTTCCTTACCGCGTCCGATCGTTCGGCGCATCGCTATCTGGGCTATCGGGACGCCATGCTGGAGGCAGGGCTCGAGCCCATGCCGCTTTCGGAGGTCGATTTTGGAACCCGCACACTCGAAACACAACTGCAATATTGGTTCCATACAATGAGCCGCCGTCCCACAGCCATATTCTGCAGCACGGATTTGCTGGCGCTGGAGGTCATCAAGGCATTGCGTCAGCGCTCAATTCATATTCCCCAGGACATTTCCGTCATGGGCTTCGACGGGCTGGAGTATGGCCAGCTTATCGAACCGGCTTTAACCACCATCAGTCAGCCTAACGGCGAAATCGGCCGACAGGCCGCCGAACGCCTGCTCAGGCAAATCGGCGGGGAGAGGAACGAGCGCGAGTCTTTGTTTTTGAACCATGCGCTTTTGGCAGGGAGGTCGGTAGGTTTGCCGCAGACTGGCGGTTCATGATCCGGAAATCCGGATCTGGCCTGCCGTAGGCACACTACTGTTTTTTTGCATATCAATGAAGGAGTCATTACGTGAAAACGACATTGCTTAGGTTCCTTGGCTTGGTAATAGTGTCCGCCGGACTCTATTCAGGCCCGGCGCAGGCTGAAAACCTGGCCATTTGCTATAACTGTCCGCCGCAGTGGGCCGACTGGGCAGGGCAAGTCAAAAACATCAAGAGCGATACGGGCATTACCGTTCCCTTGGACAATAAAAATTCGGGCCAATCCCTGGCCCAGATCATTACCGAGAAAAAAAGCCCGGTGGCCGATGTGGTCTATCTGGGTATTACCTCGGCTATCGAGGCCATGAAATACGATGTGCTGGGTACCTACAAGCCCAAGCACTGGGACGAAATCCCGGCCGACCTGAAAGACCCGGATGGCCACTGGGTTGCCATCCACTCGGGCACGATAGGCCTTTTCGTGAACAAGGCGGCGCTGGAAGGCAAGCCGGTTCCGCAGTCGTGGGCCGACCTGCTCAAGCCGGAATACAAGGGCATGGTGGGGTATCTGGATCCCAGCAGCGCTTTCGTGGGCTATGCCGGTGCCGTGGCCATCAACCAGGCTTCGGGCGGGTCCTTGACCGACTTCACTCCGGTGATCAATTATTTCAAGAAACTCAAGCAGAATCAGCCCATCGTGCCCAAGCAAACGTCTTATGCGCGCGTGCTGTCCGGCGAGATTCCGATCCTGATCGACTACGACTTCAACGCCTATCGGGCCAAGTACAAGGACAAGGCCGACGTGGTGTTCGTCATTCCCAAGGAAGGCACGGTGTCGGTTCCTTATGTGATGTCCATGGTCAAAGGCGCGCCTCATCCTGAAAACGCCCATAAGGTGCTGGATTATGTCTTGTCCGATAAAGGCCAGGCGCATTGGGCCAATGCCTTCCTGAAGCCGGTGCGCAATGTCGAAATACCTAAGGACGTCGCGGACAAATTCCTGCCCGCTTCCGATTATGCGCGCGCCAAAACCGTGAATTATGCGCAAATGGCCAAGGAGCAGGAAGCCTTCCAGCGTTTATATCTCGACCAGGTGCATTGATTAGCGACTCATCATGCGCGACCTGACCCTGCCCGCCCGCTGGCGTATTGCGCTGTTGCTGCCGGCGCTGATCATCTTCACCGCATTCTGGCTCATTCCCATCGGGGTGCTGGTGCGGATCAGCGCCGGCAACAATTTCTTCGATACCTATGGCGCCATCCTCAGCGATTCGCGGTACCTGACCAGCTTGTGGCAAACCGTGCTGCTGTCGCTTATTGTCACCGCCGCCACGATTGTCCTGTCGGTCATTGCGGGCTTGTTTCTAAGCCATAACGAATTTGCCGGAAAGCGGCTTCTGGTGTCGCTGCTGACCCTGCCGCTGGCTTTTCCCGGGGTAGTGGTGGGGTTCATGGTCATCATGCTGGCCGGCCGGCAGGGCTTGATCGGCAGCGTCAGTCAGGCGCTGCTCGGGCACAAGCTGGTGTTCGCCTATTCGATGTCGGGGCTGTTCCTGGGCTATCTGTATTTCTCAATCCCCAAGATAGTCCTGTCGGTGATGGCCGCCGCGCAGTCGATGGACCAATCCCTGGCGGAAGCGGCTCATTCCCTGGGGGCGGGGTCCTGGGAAGTGATGCGCGATGTCACTTTGCCCGCCCTGGCGCCCGCCCTGATCGCATCGGGGGCCATCTGCTTCGCCATTTCGATTGGCGCCTTCGGCACGGCTTTTACCCTGGCCACCGATATCAATGTCCTGCCCATGACGATTTATACCGAGTTCACGCTGAATGCCAATCTGGTAACGGCGGCGGCGTTGAGCGTCATACTCGGGATCGTTACGTGGGCTATTTTGATGCTGGCGCGCAATGTCGCCGGAACCACCATGGTGGCGGGCGGATGATGAAGCTGAACAAACGGTTCCTGTTCGGTGTGCAGCTCACCGTTACCTTGCTGATCTGCGCTTTTTTATTTGTACCGGTGGCGGTGTCGGTGCTGACTGGGTTTTCCGTCAATTACTTCAAGGGCGTCTCGGCCGGCCTGACCTTGAAGTGGGTGGTCCAGGTGCTGGGGGATTACCACGACGCCATCGTCAATTCTCTGCTGGTCGCCGGGTGCACGCTGCTTGTTGTGGTCCTGGTGGGAGTCCCCGCCGGATATGTGCTGTCGCGCTGGCAAAGCAGGGCTGCACGCATAATCGAAGAGCTGATCACCCTGCCCATTGCGCTGCCCGGCCTGGCCAGCGCATTGGCCATCATCAGCGTATACGGGGGCTTGCGGGACTTCCGCATCAGCCTGTGGTTCATTATTGCCGGGCACGTTATCTTTACCTTGCCCTTCATGGTGCGGTCGGTGGCTGCCGCCTGCTCGGGCCAGAACATCAAGATCCTGGAGGAGGGGGCGGCCAGTCTGGGCGCGCGCTTTTTCCAGCGATTCACGACTGTCGTCATACCCAATATCCGCTCGGGCATTATCGCCGGCGCACTCATGGTCGTAACTTTGTCGCTGGGTGAGTTCAACCTGACCTGGATGCTGCATACTCCCCAGACCAAGACCTTGCCGGTAGGCTTGGCCGATGCTTATGCTTCGCTGCGCATAGAAGTGGGCAGCGCCTACACCACGATCTTTTTTATCATCGTCATTCCCTTGCTATTGCTGATGCAGGCCATGGACAAGCCGACACGCCCGAAACATTGATGCGCCTTTCATATGAAGCTGAACTCCATTCCCATTGTCCTGGAAAATTGCAGCAAGACCTATAACCAGAAGGCGCGGGTGCTGCAGCCCATAGACCTGTCCATCAACGCGGGGGAAACCCTGGTCCTGCTCGGGCCGTCGGGTTGCGGCAAAACGACCACGCTGCGCCTGATTGCCGGCCTGGAACGCCCCGATCCGGGTGGCCGCATCCTGTTCGGCGATGAAGACGTAACCTTCAAGCCCATTGAAGAGCGCAGGGTCGGCATGGTGTTTCAAAACTATGCGCTGTTTCCCAACTTCAGCGTCAGGGAAAACATCGGCTACGGCCTGAAAATCAAGAAGGTGCCGGTCGGCCAGCGAAATCGGCGCGTCGACGAATTGCTGGCATTGGTCCACTTGAGCGAACATGCCGACAAGAATATCGCCCAGTTGTCGGGAGGGCAGAAGCAGCGCGTGGCCCTGGCGCGCGCGCTGGCTCCCGAGCCGCGCGTGCTGTTGCTGGACGAGCCCCTCACCGCCCTGGATGCCAAGCTGCGCGAAACGCTCAGGACCGATATGGACCTGTTGTTGAAAAGCCTGGGCGTGACGACCGTTTATGTCACGCACGACCAGGCCGAGGCCATGGTGCTTGGGGATCGCGTTATCGTGATGAGCGCAGGGCGCATCGAACAGGCCGGTTCGCCGCGCGACATTTACTTCCAGCCGAAGAACCGCCATGTGGCTCATTTCCTGGGATCGTTGAATGCCTTGCGCGGGACTTTCCAGGACGGCGCATTTCATGCAAAAGGGGGATATCTGCCCTGTTCGCCGCAAGCTGCCGGTTTGTCCGAGGTTTTTTTCAGGTCTGAAGACGCCGAGCTGGTTGCGCCCGAATCCAGCACTTTGCGCGGTACGATCAGCAATGTGCAGTTCCTGGGTGAGCGCACCAGAATCTACCTGGAAGGGGTTACCGACGGCTCCATGATTTGTGTGGAAACGTCGAATCGCAGCGATTACCGGGTGGGCCAGCAGGCCGGCTTGCTGATTGCGCCGGAACGCATGCTGCTTATAGGCGGGGATTAATCATGTTATTGGCCCAGATCAGCGATCTGCATATAAAAAGGCCGGGGCTGCTGGCTTACAAGAAAGTGGATACCACTGTGTATCTGCGTGCCTGCGTCGCCAAGCTGAACGCTTTGCAGCCCAGGCCCGATGCCTTGATCATTACCGGCGATCTGGCGGATTTCGGTGCGGTGCCGGAATATGAATCGTTGCGCCGGGAACTTTCCGTCCTGGCTATTCCTTATTACCTGGTTGTCGGCAATCATGATCACCGGGCTTCGTTGCAGCAAGTGTTTCCCGATCATGCCTATTTGCGTTGCGGTCCGGCATTTGTACAGTACACGCTCGATTTCGACGAACTGGCCCTGATTGTGCTCGATACCCAGGATCCGCCCAACAGCGGCGGGCGTCTGTGCACCGAGCGTCTGTCGTGGCTGGCGGGTGAGTTGGAACGGCAACGCGATAAAACCGTTATGGTTGCCATGCATCATCCGCCGTTCGAATGCGGCATCGGCCACATGGACAAACAGGCGCTGGACCCGCAGGATGCGGAGCGCCTGGAAGCCTTGCTGAATGGTTACCGCAATGTAGAGCGCGTCATCTGCGGCCATGTGCATCGCTCTGCCGTGACCCGTTTCGGGAATACTGTGGCGAGTATTTGTCCTTCGCCTGCTCACCAGGTTGCCTACGATTTGAGCCCGGATGGTCCCAGCGCTTTTGTCATGGAGCCGCCGGCATTCCATGTGCATGCGCATCTGGGGCAGCGCTGGGTTACGCATACGGTTTATGTCGACGATTACGGCGGGCGGTATCCGTTTTACGATGCGGCAGGCAAGTTGATCGACTAGAGCGTTTTTGGTTTGGGTGTTTACGGGATTCGGTGGAGGATAGGTATTTAAAGACGCCGTCTATCGGGGCTTGGGGTCAGGGCCGGCACGGCGTGCTGGAT
>NZ_BAAGUZ010000018.1:0-91897 GCF_054781135.1 Paralcaligenes ginsengisoli | reverse complement strand
TGGCGCCAAGTGGGCCTGAATAATTCGGCCGTCAAGACGGCCTTCGAATGACGCTTACGATTCAGCAGGCCAGTGAAAGCTTGGAACGCATCCGAACGCAGTACAACGAAGCGACGGGTGAACGCAACCGCTTCTGGGTTCGAAGGCTAGAGCTTTTCAAATTACAGTTAGGGATACTTATGTCGCAGGCGCCAAGGGAAATGGCCGAACTGATGACCCTTTTGGTAGGCGCAGAAAAACTGTCCTAATAGGCGCCAGAATGGCGCAGTCTACATATAGAAAGAAACATGGGTGCTGTAGACAAGGGCATGTGTGTGCTAGCCACTATGACCTGCTTCAAGCGGTCGAAATCAACAGGCACGACGAGTGGCTAACAACTATGGGATAACCCAAAAGCGGGACACACGGTCGACCGGTTCTGGCCGATTTCAGCCGTCCTAGATAATGTTGGCGCATTACTACGGTCTAGTTGCACGATCAGTGTGGCAGGGCTGGATAACTGTTATTACTACGTTCGTGGCACAAGAGCAAAACCAAATTGAATGATGCGTCGATACCCAATTGAAATGCATGTTTTATCTAACTCATTGATTTCACAAGAGGTGGCATGATTTCAATTTGAATGAACTTCGAGATCTCAATTTGGCCCTAGGCCAAAGGTCTAACCTTTCCCTTTTTTTAAAAGCCATTGAAGAGGAAAGGGTCATCCAGGAAACGTTAAGGCCGCATCCGATCTTCCCAGTTTTCATCGATGAGCATGCTTTCGATTGATAACAGCTCAGACGCCAGCGCGGCTCGCCTGTCTTGATCCGCCGCTGCATCGACGCAGCGCTTGGCCGCTGCAAGTGCCGATGGTGGGGCGGACATAATTGCATTGCATAGCACGGTAAGTTCGGACGAAAGCATATCGGCACTGATGAGACGACTTACCAGCCCAATCAGGCGTCCTTCGTGCGCATCGATTTCACGGCCAGTGAAGAGCAACTCTTTTGCATGCCAACGGCCGACGATAGCGGGTAGCCGTTGCGTCGCACCGATCGTCCCCATTGCCGCTTCCGGAAATTTGAAGCGTGCATGCTCGGTCGCAACGATGAAATCACATGCTGTGGCAATTTCAGCTCCTGAGCCGATTGCAGGGCCCTCGACAACGGCGACGCATGGCTTGCCAACGCTCTCGATGGTGGAGTAGGCCGCAAAAGCGAGGAGTCGTCGGGCTCTGACTCCATCATCGTCGAGGGTCGCTCGTTCGTCTATATCGGCGCCAGCGCAAAATACGGGTCCCTTGGCTCGGAGCAGGATGAGCCGCACGTCGCTGCTCGCGTCCATATCGCGAACCGCCCGGCGCAGATCAACACACATGGGGCGATTGAGCGCGTTGCGCTTTTTTGGTCGATCCAGAAAAATGGTCCCGACGCCGTTGGCGAGAGTGGTGCTGATCGTAGTCATGATATGGCGTCAGTAAGTACGCATGGCGACATTTGCGCAGCGGCCGGACTCCAGTCCTTCATCGAAGGGTATCTCCCAAACTGTGTAGAACAATTTTTTAGTGGCTTGCACTGCCTGTGACTTGTATCCTGCAATCTGGATTGCAAGCTGTGTCGCGTCGGTCAGAGCCTGCCCCGCTGTTGAAAGCCGCATGGTTATTCCCATGTCCGATGCGCGCTGTGCCGCGAGGATCTCTCCGGTAATGACCATGTTGAAAGCCAGCTTCGGCCCCAACTGCCGAGTCAGATTTGTCATAACGATAGCCGGTACGATTCCTCGTGTGACTTCAGGATAGGCCAGCGAGGCATCCTCTGCCATGACCAGCATGTCGCACGCAAGGGCTAAACCGGCGCCTCCCCCGCGCGCAGCGCCTTCTACAGCGGCGATGACGGGCTTAGACATACTCGGGAAGCACTTGTGCAGCCGCATCGTAAGATCGGCTCGCTCGTCCACCAGCTTAGCATTTTCGGGAACGAGCGTAGAAAATTCGGAAATATCAGCGCCGGCGCAGAAGGACGGGCCGACACCCCCAAGAACCACCACATCGATTTCCGGGTCGCTATCGGCCAATAGTAGGGCGTCAAGCATTCGTTGTGTAAGTTCGGTATTGAGGGCGTTTCGCCTTGCCGGTCTGTTCATTAGCAAAGTGCGCACACCGGCCTCGGTATATGTCAGAAGACAATCTTCTGAAGTGCTATCAATCAATTGAGGCCTCCTTATGATGGTTTTCTTGCAATGCTTTTTCTCGCTCGATGTCCAGCATGGCTCGTGCCTGATGGGTAAGCTTGTCGAGAACTGCGTCAAATATTTCCGCCTCTTTTTGAGTCAGGCAGGAAAGCAATTGACGATTACGTTCGGAAGCGACGGGCTGTACTGTTGCCACCACATCGTTTCCTTTAGGGGTTAGTTCTAGCACTAGCCCCCTGCCATCGTCCGGATTGCGATGGCGTGCGACGTATCCGTTATCAATCAAGGCGTTAACGGTCCTGCTGGTCAGCCCGCGGTCGAATTGCGCCTGATGTGATAACCGCGATAAAGAAAGAGTCCCTGCGGCCCATAACAGCGAGATGATCCGCCACTCATTCAAACTAAGTCCAAACCTGCGCCCATATTCGCTCGCCGATGCCTTGCTGTACATGTTTGTAAGCCGGCGCAACCTGAATGAGGTCAAATCGCCCAAGGTTTGGGCTGGAGCCGGAGGTTTGTTTAAGTTTTGCTTCGGTGCCATATGAAACCTTTAATTTCCAAGCAATAACGCATCATACCGAAAGTATGTTGCATTATCAATTAAATTACTAGATAATAAATTTAATGTAAAAGGTGTGAACAGCGAGATCAACCGTTTTTTTATCAGATAATCTACCAATATAAAGAAAAATAAAAAATGGAATACAGAAAATGATATACGACACATATGATCATATTAAGGTTGATGAAAAATCTTCGGTCGATGTCGAGGTTTGCTTGTGTGAGTGTTTTGCTCGTGATGGTTTGCAGCATGAAACGCAATACATCCCGACGGAAAAAAAGGTGGCTGTGATCGAAGCATGTGCGAAGGCGGGGTTTCCTCGTGTCGAGGCAACTTCCTATTCGAATCCGGCTGTCATTCCTCAATTTGCGGACGCTTCCGACCTGTTAAAGAAGTTGTATAAGGCGCCAGGCACCTACTACAAGGCTACATGCGCGAATGCGCGAGCTGTCGAGCGTGCCGACGCAGATCGCCAGGCAGGTTTCGGTGCAAACGAGATCAGCTTCCTGGTTTCAGCCTCCAACTCACATTCATTGACGAATTTGCGTCGGACACGCGAAGATCAGTTCAAAAACATTCGCGAAATGGCATCGCTTGCCGGCAATGCATTTCGCATCATAGGAACCATCTCTGTCGCCTTCGGATGCCCCTTCGAAGGCCGCGTGTCGCGCGAGAGTGTGCTGGAAGATATTGAATCGCTGGCTCGGCTAGGCATACGTCATATAGCACTTGGCGACACCACGGGAATGGCAACGCCCCAGACTGCCCGTGGACTCTTTACGCAGGCTCAGGCGGCGTTTCCGGAAATCATATTCATTGCACATTTTCACGATTCACGAGGAACGGGCATTGCCAACTGTGTCGCGGCTCTGGAAGCGGGCGTGCGTTACTTCGATTGCGCCTTGGGTGGCGTCGGCGGCCATCCTTCCAAAGTGCGGTATGGAGGAGGGGTGACCGGCAACGTTTGCACTGAAGACTGGGTAAATCTGCTGGAATCGATGGGAGTAAGGACCGGAGTAGATCTTGATGGACTGATGCACGTTTCGGCCATGGCAGAGGATATCTTGCAGCGTCAGCTGCTCAGCAAGGTTGCACGTAGCGGAGTTAATCCACTGGCGGCAGAGCGGGCGTTTTTTAATACGTAGTGGGTACCCCCCGAGGGGCTCCTCCTCAAGCTTACAGTATCGGGAAATAGCATGGATTGGCAGAATGAAGCTAAAGAAATAGCCCAACGTCGCTTGTGGGCACGCGAGCATGGCGGAGATGAATCGCTCGCAAGATATCGGTCCAAAGGATGGAAAACCGTTCGCGAGCGCATCGATTTGCTTGTAGACAAGGGGTCGTTCCAGGAAATCGGACAACTGTCCGGTTCGGCGGTCTACGAAAATGGTCAGGTAGTGAGTGTCACGCCTTCGACATTTGTCATGGGCTTGGCCGAAATCGATGGGCGTCAGGTTTCTGTGGGAGGTGACGATTTTAGTGTGCGCGGAGGGTCAAGCGGGGGGTATCGGCCTAAAGGCGGACACAATGGGTTCTCAGGCGATCTTGCCTATGAGTACAAGATTCCATTGATCAATCTTTACCATGGAGCCGGCGGTAGTGTGTCGTCGGTCAGTAAACGTGGCTATGCCTTATACCCCGGGTCGAATTCGTCGCGCCATTTCGTCGAACTGCTGGGGCATGTACCAGTAATTAGCGCGGTGATGGGATCTTCCGCAGGCGGCCCGGCAGGACGCGCCGTACTCTCTCATTTCTCCGTCATGATCCGGGGGAAGAGCCAAGTTTTTGCGTCCGGCCCTCCTGTCGTAAAGCGTGCGCTTGGCATCGATATCACCAAGGAAGACCTGGGTGGCGCAAGTGTCGCAGTAGATAAAGCGGGCACTATCGACAATGCGGTAGATACCGAGGAAGAATGCCTGGATGCAATACGCCGTTTCTTGAGCTACATGCCCCAGAATGTTTGGGAGTTGCCGGAACGGAAAGTCGGTTGCGACTCTCCTGGGCGTGCTGAAGAGGCGTTGCTGGGCATTGTTCCAGAGAACCGGCGCCGTCCTTACGACATGAAGAAAATCATTCATATGGTCGTTGACAAGGAGTCATTCTTCGAACTTCAGCCGACATTTGGCAAATCTGTGATTACAGGACTCGCGAGATTGGATGGTTTTGTTGTCGGAATCATCGCCAATACACCGATGTCCCTCGGCGGGGCAATAGATGGGCCAGCTGCGCGCAAGCAAACACGCATGATCGATTTGTGCGACACCTTTCACATTCCCATCATCTTTCTTGTTGATGTGCCTGGATTTTGCATTGGCCCCCAGGCGGAACAGGCTGGCGCATTGCGCGAAGGAATGCGCTGTCTGCAAGCACGAATGCAAGCAACCGTTCCAATGATGAGTGTTGTCGTGCGGCGCTGCTTTGGTTTTGGAGGATTTGCTACACGGGACAATATGGGCCTGGACTTCAAAATAGCATGGCCCTCTGCACAAATCGGATCGCTTCCCACGGAAGGCGGCGTCATGGCGGCTTATCGCCGTGAAATCGAATCAGCAGATGATCCGGAATTGCGTCAGAGAGAGATCGAAGAAGAAGTTCGCCGATTGAGCTCGCCTTTTCGTATGGCGGAAGAATTCTCCATCGAGGATCTTATTGATCCAAGGGAAACCAGACCCTACCTGTGCCGGTTCATAAGAGCCATGCAGGGTCGTTTGAAAACCCAGCTTGGCCCAAAGGGGCGAGTGGGCACGAGAGTTTAGGTGGCACCAATAATTGTTTCACGTCAATGAAACAAGAACTATCACATGGAGAGACAATGAAAAAGCAAATTATGCCGCTCTTTTCGTCGAGTAGGCGCGATGTTTTGGTTCGCACAGCCACGTTGGCCGCCACGGCGGCCATGGGCTGCATCACAACACGATTGGCGTATGGGCAGTCTACGTACCCAAATAGGCCTATTCGGTTACTGGTGGCCGTCGCACCGGGTGGGCCGACCGACAACCTGGCCAGGATGATTGGCCAGAAACTGACTCAGGCATGGGGGCAGTCGGTTGTGATTGAGAATAAGCCTGGCGCCGGACAGGTGATCGGCACGGGTGTCGTGGCCAAGGCGGCACCCGATGGCTACACCTTGCTGATGACCACGAACACGCTTGCCGTGAACCCATGGTTGTTTAAAAATTTGCCATACGATGCCCAAAAGGATTTCGTTCCCATTACACAAGTGGCGTCTTCAAACCTGGTGCTCATTGTGCACCCCTCCGTCCCCGTGACTACGCTGCAAGAGCTCCTTGATTACGCCAAGAAGTATCCGGGCAAGTTGAACTACGGATCCAGTGGGCCTAGTTCGTCGTTGCGTCTTGCCGTAGAGCTGATCAAGTCCATGGCCCATGTTGATATGGTCCATGTGCCGTTCCATGGCGCCGGCCCATTGATGACTGCAATCATGGGCAACGTGGTGCAAGTTGCGGTTGTGGACGTTCCCACCGCTAAGCCGCACATTAAGTCAGGAATGGTTCGCGGAATCGCAGTCACAAACAATCATCGTGAGCCCAGCTTGCCGAATTTGCCTACGATGAGTGAATCTGGGCTTCCCGGCTATAGCGCTGAATCGTGGTTCGGCTTGATTGCCCCCAAGGGGGTGCCCAAACCGATCGTGGACCAGATTCAAGCGGAAGTCGCAAAGATCCTTCGTATGCCGGATGTTGTCAATTCACTTACAAGCCAGGGAGAAGAGCCTGTTGGCAGTTCTCCCAAGGCGTTTGCCGAGTTCGTAGACCGCGAATTGGCCAAGTGGCGCAAGGTTGTCGAAGACGAAAAAATTTCCGTCCAGTAAACATTCATGAAGGGAGTAGGTATGATTCAGGCGTCCGCACCATCAGGCCCGTTGCTCGGATACCGTGTGCTGGAGTTGTGCAGCACGATTGCTGGTCCCGTTTGCACCAGACTGATGGCCGATTTCGGTGCGGAAGTCATCAAGGTCGAACCGCTCGAAGGGGATAGCGTCCGTCAGCTTGGCTACCACGTAAACAATGTCTCGCTCTACGCAGCATCCATACTACGGAACAAGAAGGCAGTCAGCATAGACTTGAAGACGCAGCGAGGCGTCGAGCTTGTGTTGAGCCTGGCCGAACAATGCGACATTGTGGTCGAGAACTTCAGGCCAGGAACCATAGAACGGCTTGGCCTCGGGTACGAGGTTCTCTCACGGGCCAATCCCGGCCTTGTCCTGGTGCGTATCAGCGGATACGGACAGAGCGGGCCTTATCGGGAAAAGGCCGGGTATGGAGCCATATGCGAAGCTACGGCAGGCGTACGGCATATGACCGGCGACCCCGATCGTCCCCCCGCGCGGGTCGGCCTGGCCTCGACGGATTACCAGACTGCTGTATTTGCAGCATATGGCGCAGTGCTCGCTTTGCTGGAGCGTCACAAGACGGGGAAGGGCCAGGTGGTGGACGCTGCGCTGTACGAAGCGTCATTCAGCATGATGGAGTCAATCGTTCCGGCGTATGACAAGCTGAAAGTTGTCCCGGGCCGTACAGGCTCACGTCTTCAAAGTACTGCACCCAATAATCTTTATATCGCACAAGACGATACTTATGTACTGATTTCCGCAAATAACGACAAGGTATTTCGTCGTCTCTGTCAGGCAATGCAGATGCCGCATTTAATCGATGATCCGCGTTTTGCGACGGTCAAGGCTCGCGCAGAGAATATTGATGCGATCGACGAAGTGGTTGGCGCATGGGTGGTTCAGCACGGCAGCCGGGATGTGCAAACGTTTCTGGACAATTTGGGAGTGCCGGTATCTCTGGTCTATACGATAGCGGATATCTACCAAGATCCACATTATCGCGAGCGCGACATGCTGGTGACTATTGGGCATCCACAGCTGGAACACATAACATTGACCGGCGTTACTCCAAAGTTGTCCGATACTCCAGGCGCCATACATCACGCCGGACCAGCCTTGGGCCAGGATACCGAAGCTGTGCTTTCTACGATGTTGGATATAGACGCTGAAGAGCTCGTGCAGCTTGAAAAAGATGGGGTGATTGGTATCCGTCGCGTCAAGGAACGGCATTAACAATCCAACCTGTTCGCCGCCCACCAAATTTAGCACTTTGCACGTAAGGTCGTCATGCGAAATCTTTGCGTTTCTTTGTCGCGCAATACAGGAACCATACCATGGCTTTAATTGAGTCAAACATCGTCACCTCCAGCGAGTCCTTTTGCCGGAATCGGGAAGCAATGCTCACATTGCTGCAACGTGTACGAGGCGTCGAAGCATCAACGCGGGAAGTCTCCAACGCTGCCGGGCCACGCTTTCGGGAGCGGGGCCAACTGTTGCCTCATGAACGCCTGGGGCTTCTACTCGATCGCAATGCTCCTTTCCTTGAATTATCCACGCTCGCAGGATACGGCATGGGGCGAAAACGATCAGATGGAAAGGCAGTGGCCGGGGGCGGCCTGATCGCGGGCATTGGAGCCGTTTCCGGCGTGCGCTGCATGGTCTGTGTCTCCGATTCTGGAATAGATGCGGGCGCTTTTCAGCCCAAAGGCCTGGAGAAGCAATTGCGCATCCAGGAGATTGCACTTGAAAACAAGCTGCCCTTCGTACAGTTGGTGGAAAGCGCCGGCGCCAATCTTTTGAATTATGAAGTTCAGAGCTTCGTTCATGGAGGCCAGAAATTTCGCAATCTGGCACGTTTATCGGCAGCGGGCCTGCCGATAGTAACGATTACACATGGAGCGTCTACCGCGGGAGGCGCCTATCAGACGGGCCTCTCGGACTACATAATCATGGTGGAAAATCGCTCTCGGGCGTTCCTGGCTGGGCCATCATTACTCGAAGCCGCCACAGGAGAAATTGCGACGGAAGAGGAGTTGGGCGGTGGACTTATGCATGCCACCATCTCAGGGCTGGCGGATTATCTGGCTCAGGATGATCGTGATGCCATCCGCTTGGCCCGGGAGGTTCTTGAATCGTTGCATTGGAACAAGAGGCGCCAGGTGCCGCATGCCGTCGAATTCGAACCTCCACGCTACGACGGCGGCGAGTTGCTTGGCATTATGCCGGAAGACTACCGCCAGCCCGTGGATATGCGTGAAGTCATTGCAAGGATAGTAGACGGATCATTATTCCGCGAGTTCAGTGCCTTGTACGGCCCAGCGACTGTATGCGGCCATGCGTTCATTAAAGGTTACTCAGTGGGCATCATTACTAACAATGGGCCTATCGATCCGGCGGGCGCGGCCAAGGTCACTCACTTTATTCAAGCCTGTTGTCAGGCCGATATGCCATTGATTTACTTGAATAACACTACCGGTTTCATGGTGGGGAAAAGCTTTGAGGAACGTGGCAGCATCAAGCATGGCTCCAAGATGATCCAGGCTATCGCCAATGCCAATGTGCCGCAAATTACCGTGTTTTGCGGAGCCTCGTTCGGAGCGGGAAACTATGCCATGTGCGGGCGCGGATTTCATCCCCGCTTTTGTTTTTCCTGGCCGAACGCGAAAACAGCCGTGATGGGCCCCGAACAGGCGGCAGAAACGATGACTACCGTGAATCGCGCGGCTATGTTGCGCAGATACGGAGAGGCGGATGAGGCCAAGCTGAAAGAACTCCACGATAAGGTGGTGGCGAATTTTATGCGACAAATGGATGTTTTCACAACAAGCGCCCATGTCCTGGATGACGGAGTCATCGATCCGCGAGACACACGAAATGTATTGGCACAGACTCTCGAAATTTGCCGAGATGCCGACATGCGTCAGGTAAATCCCATGCAATTCGGTGTCAGCCGCCCATAGTCCACCAAGGTGGCGAGGTCATTGCATGCCTGACATCCCGTTCCGCACTTCTTATCTATCTACAGGACTCTGTTGATGACAACTATCAGCAAGCTTTTGGTGGCAAACCGCGGCGAGATTGCCATGCGCATATTGCGCACTGCCCGCTCAATGGGCATTCCGACTGTCGCAATTTATTCCGAAGCCGATTCCGGATCGCCATATGTTGAATTCGCCGATCAGGCCGTATGCGTGGGTGCGGCCCTGCCCGCAGAATCGTACTTGAATATCAATGCCATTATCGAAGCGGCTTATCTGAGCGGCGCAAATGCGGTGCATCCAGGTTATGGATTCTTGTCCGAGAACGCAGAGTTTGCTCACGCATGTCGTGAAGCTGGGCTGATCTTCGTCGGACCATCCGAACAGGCGATACGTGCCATGGGTGACAAGGCAGAGGCTAAGCTGTTGATGAAAAAAGCCGGCCTACCTTGCATACCTGGGTACGACGGGGAGGATCAAAATCCTTCAACGCTGAAGCGCAAAGCGCAGGAACTGGGCTACCCCGTCATGATCAAAGCCACGGCGGGCGGTGGAGGCCGCGGCATGCGCATTGTGCATTCAGCTGCTGCGTTCGATGCCGCACTGGCTTCCGCGCAGTCCGAAGCACGCAATGCGTTCGGTAGCGATATTGTCATCCTGGAACGTGTGGTGACGAACCCCCGGCATATCGAAATCCAGGTGCTAATCGATAAGTATGGAAATGGAGTTCATCTCGGCGAGCGTGATTGCTCGGTGCAGCGCCGCTATCAGAAGGTGATCGAGGAGGCGCCCGCACCCGGGCTCGATCCGGATCTGCGCGAGCGCATGGGCGCGGCGTCGGTTGCTGCAGCCGTCCAGGCTGGCTATCTAGGTGCAGGAACATTCGAATTTTTAGTGGACGATTCGGGCAAGTATTACTTCATGGAAATGAATACGCGGCTGCAGGTAGAGCATCCCGTAACCGAAGCCATTACCGAACTCGATTTGGTAGAGTGGCAATTGCGCGTCGCGATGGACGAAGAACTGAGCTTTCAACAGGCTGACATAGAACTCCAGGGCCATGCAATCGAAGCACGCTTGTGTGCGGAAGACGAAGCGCAGGGCTATATGCCTCAAAGCGGTCGCATCGATATCTGGTCGCCTTCACCGTCGGTCAGGGTCGAGCACTCGCTAAAAAGCGGCATGGACGTTTCTCCGTATTATGACTCGATGATGGCCAAACTCATTGCATTCGGAGCGTCACGCGAGGATGCCCGGCGCAAGCTTGTTGCCGCCCTGCGTGAAACCATTGTCTTCGGTATCAAAACCAATCAGCAGGCATTGATTCGTTGTTTGAATGATCCGCGTTTCATTCGCGGAGGGGTGGGTACCGATTTCATGCAAACGGAGAGCGAGCCGATTGAAGCGCTGGATAAGGATATCGCAGGATTGGCGATAGCGCTTGCAGCGAGTGCTGGTTCGGATCCACTCACCTGCATTAATCGTGGTGGCGCCAATCTCTACTTATCTGATGAGGCTGAACACGTCCACACTGTGCACATTGGCCATGATGGTTCGCAAGGAATCGTTGTCACGGTGGACGATAAATCCTTCCACTTGGCGATCAAACAGCTACAAGAAGGGCGGGTCAGGTTTACCTATGATCGCTTAGAGAGCACGGCTTTCATTTTCAGCGTACATGACCGCATTTATGTTCATCTGGCCGGCCAATCCTTTTGTTTTATAGATAAAACGTACGCGCCTGCAACCAGTTCGAATAATGAGGCCTCTGACAGCCGGGTTCGAGCTGTATCGAATGGCCGCGTCGTTAATGTGATTGTCAAGGTTGCAGACACGGTCAGGCAAGGTGATGCGCTACTGACGGTGGAAGCCATGAAGATGGAATATACCTATGTAGCCCCGGTAAACGGCCACGTAGAGCACGTGCATGTGAAAGTTGGGCAGGCAGTAAGCTCTGGCAATTTGCTGTTGGAACTCATGGTTTAGCACTGCATCTTGGCAAGTACAGGACGGCATGGCTAATACAACAAAGCATTTCTTAAGGAATAAACATGGTTCAGGAAATCAATTCGGAAATCACCGGCTCAATGTGGAAGGTGTTGTGCAAGGTTAATCAACGTGTTGCCAAGGGTGATGAAATTTTCATCGTCGAGTCCATGAAAATGGAAATACCCGTATTGGCCGAAGAGGATGGCTTAATTGTTGAAATACTGGTAAATGAAGGCCAAACAATAACCGAAGGCCAACTGATGGCACGTGTTGAGCCGAACAAATAACCAGGAGAGGTCAACTTGTATTCCAAAGTTTTGGTAGCGAATCGAGGCGCAATTGCTTCGAAACTCATAAGGGTATTGCGCGGCATGGGCATAAGCTCTGTCGCGGTTTACTCGGATGCTGACAAAGATCTTCCCTACATATCGATGGCCGACGAGGCATATCATCTCGGCGGGCCTGCTCCACGGGATAGTTATTTGAATCAGGAGGCGCTTCTGAATGTGGCTCGTACTGCGCGTGTAGATGCCATCCATCCTGGTTATGGTTTTTTGTCGGAAGACGATTCATTCGCACGCAAAGTGGTTGAGGCTGGCTTTGCCTTTATCGGACCAAGCCCCAAGTGGATCGAACTGATGGGGGACAAGACGAAAGCGCGTGAATATATGCGGTCCCGTGGCATGCCAATGTCCCGGAGTTCCCCTGTATTCTCTACGCCCGGGCAGGATGCATTGGATGCTGCACGTTCAATTGGCTATCCCGTACTGATAAAGCCAGCTCACGGCGGGGGCGGTATTGGTATGGTCGCCGTTCATGAGGAAGCGCAATTATTGAAAGGGCTTGTACAGGCGCAGTCTGTTTCGCAACGCAGCTTCGGCAACTCGGATATATATTTGGAGTCCCTTTTTCCATGTCCGCGCCATATTGAATTTCAAGTCCTTGCTGATCGATACGGCAATGCAATGCATCTCTTTGAGCGTGACTGCTCCATACAGCGTCGTCATCAAAAAATAATAGAAGAGGCCTTCGCCCCAAACGTGTCAAGGGACGAAATCAGCAATATTGCGAAGGGGATAGCCGATATCTTCAATGAAATCGGCTATGACGTCATTGGCACTGTTGAGATGCTTAGAGATCAGAGCGGGCGTTTCCAGTTCCTGGAGGTTAATGCGCGACTCCAAGTCGAGCATGCAGTGACGGAAGCCATAACGGGTGTCAATCTCATTGAAGCCCAGATTCGTCTGTCTTCTGGCGCCAAATTAAAGGATGTCATCCCCGAGCCGGTGACGCCGAAAGGACACGCCATTGAGCTTCGCTTATATGCTGAAGACCCTGTCAAATTTTTCCCCTCGGTAGGTACGCTTCAAAAATTCTCGATACCTAAAATGAATAATGTAGAGATTGAAACAGGATATCAAGAAGGCAGTGTTGTATCGCCGTATTACGACCCGCTTCTCGCAAAGATAATTGGCCGCGGCGAGACCCGGGAAGAAACCATCGCAACACTGATTGAGGCAACTCAATGTATCGAAATACAAGGGATCAAATCGAATCTCAGTTTTCTCGAACGAATCTTGAAATCAGAGGAATTCTGTTCCGGCACAATTCACACCGGATTTGTGGATGATTTCAGAAAGCGCTGCACAGTTAATGCTTGACGTCATCTTTGCCGGTTCAAGCGTTTTAGCATTCTGGTGGATGTGACCGATAAGTAGTGCTCCAATGCTTTTTCCTGGATAGCGTCCGCTCCTTGCGGATTTCGGTCATCCTAGATATTCGATGGGATCAGTATGGGAGAGCTGGGTAACTCTATTGCTACGTTCACGGCACAAGAACAAAATTCCAAATTGAATGACACGTCGGCACCTAATTGAAATACGCATTTTTTAGCTAGCCCATTGATTTCACAGGAGGCGTGATTTCAATTCGAAATGAAATTCGACACCAGCCTGGTTTCGTCATGTCAGATCACGCCATTCGCCCCGGCACCGCCCGTCCACAGCGGTACAACAGCGTCCGCATTCTCGACTGAGCGCGCCCTGAAGGCCTCGACGCTGCGGCGTACGCAGTCCAGGAAGGCGCTCGCATTGTCGCTGGGCGGCTGGCGCAACTGGTGGATGTAGCCGAACAGGATCCAGCGTGCGGGCACCAGCGGGCGGATCACCAGGCCGCGCAGATCGATGGCCTGGGCGCACAAACGATCGAGGATGGCCACCCCGGCACCCTCGCGCACCAGTTGGCAGGCCATCAATGACGACCGTGTCTCGATCGCGTATTCGGGCCTGGCCCCGCCGGAGCGCAGGAAGTCGTCCACTTGCTGGCGCCAGGGTTGCCCGGGCCACAAACCCAGCAGGGGCTCGGCCGCCAGATCCGCGGCCGTCAGCGACGGCTTGTCGGCGAGCGGATGCGTCTCCGGCAGCAAGGCCTCCATTCGCACCTGGAATAGCGGATGGTTCTCGATTTCGACGAAAGGGTGGCTCACCGGCAGGGAGATGATGCCAAGATCGTACAGGCGCGTGCCCATCTGCGCCTCAATGCCGAAACGCGACTGTTCGTCGACCGAGGCGCGGATGCCTGGATGTTCGCGGGAAAAGAGCGCTAGGGCGGGCGCGACGATGCCGCGGCCGATGCGCGGCGCCGTCACCAGCCGCAGCCGGCCCTTGGCCTCGGTGCGGATGGCGGCCGCGATGCGCGGAATTTCGTCGAACCCGGCCAGGATATGCTCGGCCTCGCGGTAGAACGCCTGGCCCTGCGCCGTCAGCTGCAGGCGCCTGCGCGAGCGATGAAACAACTGTAGCCGGATTTCGGCTTCCAATAAGGAGATCAGGCGGCTGGCGGCGGGAGGGCTGAGATTCATGGCCTCGGCGGCCGCCGCGAGCGAGCCTTCGCTGACCACCAGACGAAAAATGCGTAGCGCTCGGATGTTCACTACTGTTGGCCTTTTTTGATAAGTAATTGTTAGATATGGGATTTTATCCGACTGTTCCGAATTTTAAAACTATACGTCGATCAATTCATATTATTCGACGATCTCACCCCATTACACTGTTTCGATTGAAGCAGGGCGCTGATGCCGTCCAGCTTTGCCAAACAACAAATCACAAGGAGACGACTATGACATGGATGCGCATCTTCGCGGCTTGGGCTCTTGCGCTGGCGGCCTGCATACAGGCGCCTGCGGCAGTGGCGGGCCCCCTCGAACTCATTACGCCGGGCCTGCTGAAGGTGGCCTATCGTACGGACGACAAGCCCGTCTCTTTCCTTCAGGACGGCAAGCCCACCGGATTCATGGTGGAGTTGATGAATGCGGTTGCCGGCCGCATGGGCCTGAAGGTGACTTACATCTCGACGACTTTCGCCGCCATGGTGCCGGCGGTCAGAAACCATCAATACGACACCGCAGCCTTCGGCGTGCTGGTGACCGCGAAGCGCCAGGCGGTCGTGAACTTCTCCACCGCGGTCGGCTACGGCCAGGCGCAGTTGGTGAGCCGCAAGAGCGCGCCGCTGGCCACGCTGAAAGACGCCGCCGGCAAGACGGTCGCGATCACCACCGGCAGCGCCTTGATCCCCTTGCTGCAAAAGATTGCGCCGAAGGTGTCGATCAAGGAATTTCCCAACATCGCGTCAAGCACGAACGCCTTAAGGGCCGGGCAGGTGGATGGCCTGTTCACCGGCAATGCCACGGCGGAACGTGTCATCACGCAGCACCCTGAACTGACGGCAACGGAAACCGTCGAGAGCGACGCCAATGGAATACCGATAGCCAAGGATCGCCCCGAGCTGCTGGCCGCGTTTAACAAGGCCCTTGCGTCGGTGATGACCGACGGTACCTATGGCAAGCTGTTCGCGAAGTGGAATCCGTCGGGGGTGCGTATTCCCGAACGTATGTTCACCGACTATCCTGGCATGCCCCGGCCTGCAGTTAAATAATAAAGCCGCCGAGTACACCATGCTTCACGGACTGCACCAGATCTTTTCAACTTTTTTCGATCCGACCCTGATCTTCAATGCGATGCCGCAGCTGCTCGCGGTCGGTCTGCCGAACACACTGTTTCTGTCGGTGTTCGCCAGTGCTATCGGGATCACGCTGGCGCTATTGGTGGCGGTCGGCCTGTTGTCGGAGCAGCGTTGGGTACGCCTGCCGTGCCGCGCGTATGTCGACGTTCTGCGGGGGCTGCCGCATATTCTCACCGTCTACCTGATCGGGCAGGGCCTGCCGCTTGCCGGCCTGAGTATCTTCGGAGGCAACACATACGGCTATGCGGCGCTGGCGATCGGACTCATCGAGAGCGCCTATTTCGCCGAGATCTTCCGTGCCGGCTTCCAGGGTGTCGAGCGTGGGCAGGTCGAAGCGGCGCGCAGCACTGGCATGACCAAGCTCCAGACCATGTGCTACATCATTATCCCGCAAGGCGCGCGGCGCGTGTTGCCGCCACTCACCGGCCAGTTCATTCTGGTCATCAAGGCCACGTCGCTTGTGTTTCTGCTGGGCCTGACGGCATCGCAGCGCGAGATGTTCGCACTGGCGCAGGACGGCGCGATCAATAACGCCAACCTGTCGCCGTTGACGGCCGCGGGCCTGATTTATCTCGCCCTGACGATTCCTACAACCTACGCAATCAACGCCTGGGACCGCCGGCTTCGCGGCGGCCGCACAATCCGACCGATTGGATCCGAATGAACATGCATCCACGCGGCACCCGTGTCCGCCTAGAACACGTGAGCAAGTCGTACGGGCACGTCGCCGTGCTGCACGACATCGATCTTGAAGCACCCGGTGGCATGACGACCTGCATCGTCGGCCCGTCCGGTTCGGGCAAGTCCACGCTGTTGCGCTGCGCCAACCTGATGGAGCGCCCGCAAGCCGGCCGCATCTTGCTGGACGACCTCGACATCACCGCGCCCGGCGTCGATATCGACAAGGTACGCACGCGAATCGGTATGGTGTTCCAGCATTTTCATCTGTTCTCGCACCTCAGTGTGCTCGACAACGTCAGCCTCGCCCTGCGCAAGGTGCGCGCCATGAAAAGAGATCAGGCAGAGGAGATCGCGCGCGCCAAGCTGCTGGCGGTTGGTCTGAACGGATTCGAGGCGCGCCGCCCCGAGGACCTTTCCGGCGGACAGCAGCAACGCGTGGCCATTGCGCGTTCGCTCGCGATGGAGCCCGAGGTGATGCTGTTCGACGAAGCCACCTCCGCGCTCGACCCCGAGCTCGTCAAGGGGGTGCTCGCTGTCATGCGCGACCTTGCCCGGGCCGGCATGACCATGATCGTGGTGACGCACGAGATGCGCTTCGCGCGCGAGGTCGCCGGCCAGGTAGTGTTCATGGACGGCGGGCACATCCTCGAGCAGGGGCCGCCGGACAAATTCTTCGACCACCCGAGCCATCCGCGTTTGCGCCATTTTCTGGAGCAGGTTCTCTGACCTGTGACACCCCCATGACATGTACTTCTGCCGTCGTGCGACCGTCGACCGCCGACATCCAAAACCTGTTCGCCCAGCGCAGCCACTGGCAGTCCTGGCTCGAGATCGAGGCCGTGCTTGCCGAAACCCAGGCCGGCCTCGGCATGATTCCGCCGAGCGCGGCGCAAGAGATCGGACGCAAGGCGAACTTCGAGCACATCGACGCGACCGCGCTGGCGGCCGACATAGGCCGCACCCGGGCCCCCATCGTGTCGCTCGTGCGAGCGCTGGCGCGGGCCTGTGAAGGCGATGCGGGCGGCTACGTGCATTGGGGCGCAACCACGCAGAACGTGATGCTGACCGCGCGCACCTTGCTGATGCGCCGGGCGCACGAGGCCTTCATGACGAAGTTGGGCGACGTGCTGTTCAAACTGGCGGACCTGGCGGAGCTCGGCACCGACATGCTCACGGCCGGGCGCACCAACTTCCGCCATGGCTTGCCAATTACCTTCGGCTTCAAGGCGGCCGCATGGATCGAAGAGTTCCTGCGCCACCGGCAACGCTTCGAGGGCGCCGAATCGCGTGTCTTCGCCTCGCTGTGGGGCGGCGCCCTGGGCGCCATGCACGCGTCCGGCGACCAGGGTGCGGAACTGAACCGCCGCCTGTCGGCACGTCTGGGCCTGACACCGCTCGCGGTGCCCTCGCGGGCAGGCACCGACTACATCGCGGAGTACATCCTGCTGCTCGCGCTGTTCAGCGCAACCTGCTCCAAGATCGCCAGGGACCTGTACATCCTGATGGCCGACGAAATCGGCGAAGTCTACGAAAATCAGGGCGATGAGGTTATCGGCTCCAGCACGATGCCCAACAAGGTCAATCCGAAGGTGGTGGTCGGTGTGATCGCGCTGGCGGCCCGCTTGCGCGCCTTGACGCCGCTGGCGCTGGAAGCGATGCAACCCACGCATGAAGGAGACGCAGCCAACAACCAGATGCTGTACACGCTCATCGACCAGGCGTGCCCCCTGGCCTACGAGCTGGTCTGCGCCATGGACGAGCTGCTGACCTGCCTGGAGTTGGAACCGGATAATATGCGCCGGAACGTGGCGTTTTCGGGCCAGGCCATGGCTGCGGAAAACGCAATGATGATCCTCGCTCCCGCGCTCGGGCGGACGCAGGCCTATGAGCGGGTCAAGCATGCGATCGCCGAGACGGCGCGGCGCGGCGTCCTTTTGGCCGACCTGTTGCTGGAAGACGCGTCGGTTCGCGGCGCGGTCGACGAGGCGGCCCTTCGCGCGGCCCTGGACCCGGCCGCGTACACGGGCTGCAGCGCAGAGATGGCGCGAACCATGGCCGCCGCCGCGCGCAGCGCCGCCGCCGCACTGACTGCGCGTTGCGGCCCGGATTGATTGCTCAGAACGCCACTCGAACAACGGCCGGTCAGCCCGACCGGCGTTCCGCTAGCGCGCTCTTTGCTTCATACCAATGGCGTGAGCGATTGAAGACGCCAACCAGGGCTAGCATGATCGGCACTTCAATGAGCACGCCGACCACGGTAGCGAGCGCGGCACCGGATTGAAAACCGAACAGACTAATAGCCGTGGCCACAGCCAGCTCGAAGAAATTGCTGGCGCCGATCAGGGCGGATGGGCCCGCAACACAATGGGCCACGCCAAATCGGCGGTTCAGGTAATAAGCCAGGCTCGAATTCAGCACGACCTGAATCAGGATCGGGACCGCCAGCAATAGTATGATCAGCGGCTTTTCAACGATGGCGTTACCCTGGAAGCTGAACAGCAGAACAAGCGTGGCCAGAAGCGCGACAATGGAGTACGGGCCCAAGGCGCCGACCATGTGCCGATACGTCGCCTCGCCTCTGGCAAGCAACACCTTGCGTATGGCCTGAGCGATTAAGACCGGAACAATGATGTAAAGCGCTACGGAGGCGATGAGCGTATTCCATGGCACCGAAATCGAGGATAGCCCGAGCAACAGTGCAACGACAGGCGCAAACGCCACGATCATGATGGCATCGTTCAACGCTACTTGCGATAGTGTGAAATACGGATCGCCCTTGCACAGCTGTGACCAGACAAACACCATTGCGGTGCAGGGCGCGGCAGCCAGCAGAATCAGCCCCGCCACGTAACTGTCGAGCTGATCGGCAGGTAGCCAGCCGGCAAACAAATGACGCACGAAAATCCAGGCCAGCAGCGCCATCGAAAAGGGCTTCACCAGCCAGTTTACAAATAGTGTTACTCCCATGCCGCGCCAGTGGCTTGCCACCTGACCCATTGCGCCGAAATCAATCTTGATCAGCATAGGGATGATCATGACCCAGATCAGCAGACATACCGGCAAATTGACTTGCGCCACCTCTAGCGCGGCGATGCCTTGAAACACGCCTGGCATCGACTGGCCTGACAAAATACCGGCAACGATACACAGGACCACCCAAACAGTAAGGTAGCGCTCAAAGAAACTAATGCCGCCGCCCTGCGATACGGTGGGGACTTGTGCTATTGAATTCATTCCTGGGGTTCCACGGGCTGTTGGCCGATTGCCCGCATCTCCTTCTGGATGGCGTTACGATCAAGAACATGCAGCGGCAGGTTCACAAACTGACTGACGCGAGCCATGATCTGTCGAAATACCTTGTTGAAAAACTTGCGTTTTTCTTCGTCACTGCCTTCAAACGCGGCAGGATCCTCAAATCCCCAATGCGCCGTCATGGGCGCCCCTGGCCAGATGGGGCATGTTTCTCCTGCTGCCTGATCGCAAACCGTAATGACAAAATCCATTTTGGGCGCATCGGGCGCCGCAAACTCCCCCCAGCTTTTGCTGCGCAGGTTCGAGACGTCGTAGCCAATCGCCTCGCATCGCTCGACAGCAAAGAGATTGACCTTGCCCGTGGGGTGGCTGCCCGCGCTATAGGCGCGAAAACGCCCTTTGCCAAGGGCATTAAAAAGCGCTTCGGCCATAACGCTGCGGGCCGAGTTACCGGTGCAAAGCACCAACACATTGAAGGTTTTGTCAGGCATGATCGAATACTGGTTTGAGGTCAGGGAGGTGTTGGTTCATCAGTTTCTGGCAGCAAGATGAACCGGGCTCACCGCACGACGATATTGTTTTTGGCGGCGTCGCCAAAGAGCCTGATGCAGGTGCTTGCCGGCAGATCGGCTACAGCGACATGGACATGAGCGCGTTTCATGATAAGGACTTCAAGGTGGTGCCACAGTTGCTTATTGGAGAGCACGGGTTGCCGCCGCAGCAGTTCTCCGTAAGGTAGCCAAGCAGCTCATTCATCGTCTGGTAGCGCGTCGAGTAAATGATGGACCGCCCGTCCTGACGACTGGCGAGCAATCCCGCCCGGTGCAGTTCCTTCAGATGAAATGACAATGATGAGGCGGGTATGCCCATCAACTCGGCGATACGGCCCGCGGGCAAGCCCTCTGGCCCTGCTTGCACCAGAGTGCGAAAGACCGACAGGCGAACTGAATGGGCGAGGGCGGCAAGCGCCTCGATAGCGTTATTCGTTTCCATAATTCGAATATAGTCGAATTATGGAATATTTGCAATCAAAGGCTGGATAACCCACCGATTTCACAAGGGGCGTGATGTCAATTCGAATGAGCGTCGACATGCATCCCGATCCGCCTCATTGGTGCATTTCGATCACCTTCCACCCGTTTCCCGAGGGGTCGCGGCAGCGACCGCTAACGGCTCCGCCAGGACTGGCTCTGCTGGATATCGCGACTGCGGGCGCCCGATTGCGGCATATAACGCAAAGTCGCTACCCAGAACGCCAGCGCCAGGCCGCTCACACAAGCGCCCAGCAGAGTGACTCCATGCCTGCCGAATACCGCATAGGCCGCGAACATCAGCAATGCGATTACGCCGCGAACGGGCGCGTGATTGGCCTGGGCGCGACGAGCGTGAAGAAAATTCCGTGAAGGCGCTATGTCGACGGCCATGGCGGCGGGGAGATAGCTAAGGTCCAATTTCCACACCGTCACGATCATGGACTGCGCCACCCCGGGCAAGGAATGACATGGTGTGGGTGTCTTTCGGGTCAGTGTCGGCTGAGCTGTGAGGTTCAGTTATAAATAGGTAGGAAATTCATGGCGACTTGGCGTCGGCACAAATCAGCATGGCATTGCCAATTATAAGATCACCTTGGGCCTTGAGCGCCTCGCCGGCGCCGCGTATGTCGCGAACCTCCTTGTTTTGGCTTAGTTTCGACTTGCCAACAAGGCGGGTGATTTGGATTTCCAGACCCACGATGGCCTTGAGCATCGTGTCAATGTACTCCTTGGAGCTGTCCGTCATTTTCCATGGCGCCGGCTGTGACGCCTCATGGGTTCGGGTCAGGCGGGCAACCAGGCCGCGCACGAACTGCTCGTCGTCGCGGATGGTGATGCGTCCGTGGGCGTGGGCCACGATGTAATTCCAGGTGGGTACCTGCTTGTGGAATTCATGCTTGGATGGATACCAATTGGGCGAAACATAGGCATCGGCGGCCCGAAAGACCACCAGTACCTCATCGCCATCGGATACGTCCTCCCACACGGAGTTGGCGCGTGCCACATGAGCATTCAACACACCCCTGTCACCCTGCTGAGGGTTGAGTTCAAAGGGAATATGGTTGGCAGCCAGTCCACTTGCGCCGTGCGTGATCAGTGTTCCAAAAGGATGTTGCCTGATGAGGTCATGCAGCACTTCCGCACGAGGCTCATCGAAATGGGTGGGTACATACATATCAGTTCTCCCGGACTTCACATTGATTGAAATGCTTGTGCTTTTGCAAGCAGTTGTCTGGCGTGGATTATCGCTATTTTTCTGGATTACTATATAGATCCACAATCGATAAATTTAAGTAGACCAGAATCGTATGCCGCGACATCCCCAAGCTGTGGATTTGCCGCCCATTGGCGGCCTGGACCGTAAAAGCGGGCATCTTGGCCGCCAATTGACGCACGCTTTGCGCGAGGCAATACATTCGGGCAACTTGAAGCCTGGCGATCTTCTGCCTTCGACCCGCCGGCTAGCCCAGGCGCTCGATATCGCGCGCGGCACTGTCCTGGAGGCGTACGAACAACTGATCGCCGAGGGATTTTTCGACGCACAACCAAGGGCAGGCACCCGGGTCGCTTCTTCATTGACCCCATCTCGGTCCGCCGCCGGCGGTTCGCAAAAGCCGATGGCAAACGCGACACCCACTGCGCTTCCCGCGCCTGCCGTCGCCTTCGCCAAAGTCGCGGAGCAATTCAAGCCGCTCCCGCCGGTACCCTTTGCTGTTTCGGTTCCCACAGGCCCGGCGGCGCCCGATGAAACGTGGCGACGACTGGGCAACCGCATCCGCGCCCGAGGGCCGGGCGCGCCCTCGGGCTATGATGATCCTCAAGGTGTCAAGGCCCTCCGGGAAGCTGTGGCTGGGTATGTACGGAGGTCGCGTTCAGTGCACTGCGGTGCTGAGCAAGTCATCATCACGACGGGGACCCAGCAAGGGTTGTATGTCGCCTGCCAAGTGCTACTGGGCGCTACCGACGTCGCCTGGGTGGAAGACCCTGCCTATCGTGGCATAACGGCGATTCTCGAAAGCATAGGGCGACAGGATCGCGTGGTGCGCGTTCCCGTCGACGATGCCGGGATTAACGTCGAGGCGGGCGTGGCAATGGCAAAGCAGGCGTGTGCTGCATTCGTCACCCCTTCGCATCAATACCCCCTGGGAATGCCGATGAGCATGGGGCGCAGGAATGCGCTGCTGGCTTGGGCGAGCGAGAGCGGCGCCTGGATTGTGGAGGACGACTACGACAGCGAGCTGCGCTATGCCGGCCATCCGTTTCCTTCACTGCAAGGGCTTGCACCGGATCGCGTCGTCTACCTCGGCACCTTCAGCAAGATCCTGTTTCCGTCGCTGCGCCTTGGCTATGCCATCGTTCCGGACGCTTTGGTGCCCGCCTTCTGCGGTGCGCGTGTGTTGATGGACAGGCATACGCCAAGCGCTGACCAACATGTCCTTGCCGCTTTCATCACCGAAGGCTATCTAGATCGGCATATCCGACGCATTCGCGGTGTGTACGCCGACCGGCGAAGCCAGTTGTTAGGGATGCTCGGTCGATGGATTCCCAAGGATCTTGGATGGCTGCAGCCTAGCGATCAGGGTATGCACCTGGTGCTCTGGCTCGCGCGCGGTATCGATGACGTCCTGCTGGCGTCACGCGCAGTGGAGGCCGGGGTGGCTGTGCGTGCCGTGTCTCCAATGTATTCGACAGGCAATGGCCGCTCAGGCCTGGTGCTTGGCTTAGGTGGATTCAGCAATGAGCAGATGGAGGCAGCGGTTCGGATCCTTGCTGCAATCATCACGTCGATGAGAAAGGCCGAACCGCGCATACAGGCTGCTTCGTGACGGCCTCTTCCAATGAGGCTCCACACCATGCTCTCCCAAAGCCGAAGGCACCGACGCCCCTCGAATTCCTGATGGGATCGGAGAATGGCAATGCGATTACCGATAGGTCTGCCAACTATCGGCCGCCAAAATTGGCCGGCCGACGTTCAATGAAGTGGCTGACACCTTCTTTAAAATCAGCGCTTTGGAGACTATCGAACATCTCGTGGTTCGCCAAGGCAATCGCTTCCGACAACGATTGAAACGGTGCGGTAGACAACTGTTGCTTCATCACTCGTACAGAACGCGGAGACACGTTCATTGCAATGTCATTGGCATAGGAAATGACTTCGTCCATGAGGTGTTCGGCAGGTATTACCCGGTCCACCAAGCGCATCTGCAAGGCTTCTTCAATACCAACCTTGCGTGCCGAAAACAATAAGTCGGCGGCGTTTCCCGGCCCCACTACGCGTGGCAGTATCCATGCGATGCCGTGTTCGGCGATCAGGCCGCGCTTGGCAAATGCAGTCGAGAACACAGCCTTGTCGCTGGCAAAGCGCATATCGCTGTATAAGGCGAATATCAATCCCAAGCCCGCGGCCGCCCCGTTTATGGCGCATATCACGGGTTTTGCTATTGCCGGGAAATAGGCATAGCGACTCTGATAGTCGGGCCGGCGATTCATGTTGTACGGGCGCATCCATTCCGCGGCCTGAATATCGTCCGGCGGCAGCACTTCGAGTTCGTCAATGTCCATGCCGGCGCAAAATGCGCGCCCTTTACCTGTCAATACAATGGCGCGGACAGCGGCATCTTTGTCGAGCCGTTCGAATACTGCGCGCAACTCAGCTTCCATGACTTTGGTCAGGGCATTCATCTTTTCCGGCCGAGACAGCGTAACAATCGCCACGTGCTGATCGGTCCCGGCGAAAGTCAGTTCGATTTGTGTATACATAACGTGGCCTTATTGCGCTGTGGTGGTAGAGGAAGCCTGAATCGCCCGCAGTTCGGTGAACTCCAGGATGCCGTAAATGCCGCCTTCGCGTCCGATACCCGATGCTCCAAATCCGCCAAACGGAGCCAAGGGATTGAAGGGCGCGCCATTTACATCAATTTGCCCGGCCCTTAGTTGGCGAGCCGCGGCCATTGCCTTATCTTCACTGCCCCAAACCGCACCGGCCAAACCATAGGGTGTCTGGTTCGCGATATTGATAGCCTCGTCTTCAGTGACATAGGTAAGAACGGCTAGCACGGGGCCAAAAATTTCTTCAGATGCGATGCGCGCTTGTGCGGGTACCCGGCCGAACACTGTAGGCGCGATGAAGTAGCCTTGTCCGGGCGTGGGCGCGTGCGTCCCGCCGGCGATCAAGTCGAATCCGGCTTCTTCGGCCTCCAAAAGAAACGACAATACACGCTGCCTTTGATCGCTCGACACCAAAGGCCCCATGCGCGTTGCGCTGTCGCGTGGATCGCCAAGCGTTATCTTTTGCGCTCCTTCCTGGAGCCGCGTGCGATATTCCAGGTACTGATCCTCGGGCACAATCAATCGCGTGATGGCGCTGCATGTCTGGCCGGAGTTCAGGAAGCAGGAGGACAGTGCGTGCCGCACTACCAAGGCGGGGTCAGCCTCTGCTAATGCGATGCTGGCTGATTTTCCACCTAATTCCAATGAAACACGCTTTAGGGCCTGGCCAGCGGAACTGGCGATACGACGCCCCACCGCGGTCGATCCGGTAAACGACACCATATTGACACCAGGGTGGGCAACCAAGGCCTCTCCTGTCGCCCCGTCGCCAAAGATAATGTTCACCACACCCTCGGGCAGCTTCGCCGTCTCGATCGCTTTTCCTAGGATCTGCGCCGACGTGGGTGCCAGATCAGAAGGCTTTAGTACTATTGTGCATCCTGCCACCAAGGCAGCCGCCAATTTCCCCGTAATTTGATGCAAGGGATAATTCCAGGGCGTAATCGCGCCTACAACGCCGACCGGAACACGCATGATATAAGAGTGCGCGGTTTTCGTTTCGGCCAGGGCGTCTATCGCGGCGTCGGCTGTTGCGCGCCATGCCGCGATAGGCGCTTGCACCTGAATGCGGCGCGTTAATTTTTCGGGCATCCCTACTTCGGCGACGATGCCTGCGACCAGTGCATCGGCATGGCTCTCCAAGCCTTCGGCAATGGCCCGAACATAACGGGCCCGCGTTTCGATCGGCAAGTTGGCCCATGGCGCAAACGCGGCCCGTGCCGCCGCGACGGCACCGTTGACCTCGGCATCGATCGCGTGACAGACTGTGCCTATCGATGCTTCAGTGCTTGAGTCGTAAATAATCGTTTGCCCGACTCCCTGCGCATCCACCCAGGCGCCATTGATAAAATGCTGCTTATAACTCATTGTTTGTTTCCTTTGGACTTTCGGGCGTGCAGAAATGCATTCATTGCCGCCTGGGGTTCGCCGTTTGCATAACATTCCAGTTGAGCACGAATGCCGGCAACACAGGCTTCATCGAACCCAGCCTGTGTCAAGGCGCGCAACCGTTGTTTGGAAAGGCGTATGGCGGTGGCTGGATGCAGGGCAAGCGACTCTGCGACCTTAATAGCCTCTGCCAAAGTATCATCTGCCAGATAATTGACCAGTCCCATCTGATAAGCACGCTGGCCGTTGATCAGATCACCTTGCAGCGACAGCTGTGCGTTATGCCCCATTCCCACATGCAGGCTCATCAGGTATGAGCCAACAATGCTGGCCAAGCCGGCTTTGACTTCCGGCTGGCCAATCCGGGCGTCCGGCGTCGCGATGCGAAGATCCGCGCACAGGGCAATCTGGAATCCGGCCCCCGCGGCAACGCCATTGAGCGCCGCGATGCAGGGTTTGTCCAGGTTACGAACGGCCTGGTACATGTTGCGTTGCGCCTCGAGCCAGGGCACAATTTTGCGCCAGCTTGCCTTGACTGCTTCGTCAAGATCCTGGCCGGCGCAAAAAGCACGATCACCCGCACCCGTGATTACAACGGAACGGACTGCTGAATCGGCATTTAGGATACCCAGCGTTTGTATAAGTGCGTTACGCATTTCATGGTTGACTGCGTTCAGGGCCTGTGGCCGATTCAGTGATACAACGCCGACTTGGCCCATGATTTTCAACAGCACTGTGTCGCTCATGCCTTATCCTTGAATTCGACTACGGCATCCACCGCTATGGCGCCTTGGCCAGATGGCATCACCATAATGGGGTTGATGTCTACCGCATGCAGCGTGGCCCGGTGTTGCAGGGCGAAATGGCCCAGCGCCACCGCGGCTTTTGCCAATGCTTGGGCGTCGAGTGCCGGCTCGCCACGAAAGCCCGACAATATCGGTGCGACCCGCAACCGCTTAATGGCACGCAGCACTTCCTCTTCGTGGAAAGGCGGCAGCAGCGAAACCACGTCGTGTCGGAGTTCGACCAGAGTCCCTCCTTCGCCAATTGTTATAACCGGCCCGAATATCGGATCAACTGTCGCGCCGAGCATGAATTCATGCTTGCCTTTGAGCATTCGGGCCACCAGTACGCGTGGTTTTGCCGCGCCAAGCTTCCGCAGCTTCGCCAAGCAATCGTTGGCGGCGGTTCGAACCTCTTCGGCTCCCAGTACATTAATGTGAACGAGGCCGTGTTCGGTTTTGTGCGGGACATCCGCCGAGCATCCCTTTATAACGACACTGTCGTTAAGCTGTGAAGCGGCATGAACCGCTGAATCGGCGTCCCCGCAGACCATGTGATCGACCACAGGCAACCCAAACGAGGCCAATGCGGCCAGGCTGTCCGCTTCGTCAAGTAATCCGTGGGCCAGGGTGGTGGCTATTCGAGAGGGCGGCTCTTGCGTTTCTCTGCGATGAAAGTGGCATTGCTGAAAATACTGATTCAAAGCGCGCACTGCGTCGGTTTCGCCCGTGAATGTCGGAATTCCACAATGCTGGAACTGCCTGCGTACGGATTCCTGGGGCGCCGTAACCGCTACCGGTTTTCTATTATGGGAAGCGAAGGCCGCGGTTGCACTGGCCAATGCCGGAACATCGTAGCCCGGTCCTGCAACAGGAATTCCAAAAAGGAACATGTCCGCCTCGCGGCTGTCGCCCAGGACATCGAGCACTCTTGGGAACATTTCCTTGTCGCCCAGCAAGGCCGCCGTGAGATCCAGAGGGTTGGCCACGGTAGCGAAATTCGGCAAAAGGCTTCGAAGGCTGTTGCATGTTGTGGACTCAAGCTCGGCTAAAGGCAGCCCTATCCGTTCGGCCGCATCGGCACAAAGCACGCCCACTGCGCCGCTGTGGCTCATCACGACTGTACGACCCGATTTCGGGGAAAAGCCGCTTAGATATAGTGGCGCCGCGTTGACCAGTTCATGAATGTCATGAGCCCGCCAAATACCATTCTGTTCCAGAAAGGCGTCCAATGCGGCGTCCTGTCCCACTATTGCACCTGTATGTGATGCCGCGGCAACCGCTCCTTTAAGACTGCTCCCGCCTTTGAGCAGCACTATGTGTGCGCCATGTTGCCGGGCAAGGTCCGCGGCTTCAGCCAGGAACTCTGGGCGGGTCAGAGATTCGACATAGACAAGAATCAGACGTATGTCCGCATCGGCCGCAATCAAGCGAACGAGTTCCGATACGCCAAGGTCGGCATCATTGCCCGTGGCGGCCAAATAGCGCACACCCAGTCCTTTCTCTCGCAGTAATGCATAAGGCATCACGCTCGCGGCACCGCTTTGACTGACGACCGCTATTGGCCCATCCTTGGGCGGTACTTCCATGAACATCGTGCTGAAATTGAGTACGGCACCCGTTGCGAAATTAGCCAGGCCCTGGGCGTTGGGGCCCACCAAACGCATGCCATGTGCCAGAGCGAATGCAACCAGTTCCCGCTGAACAAGCAAGCCTGCCGCTCCGGTTTCCGCAAATCCGGAAGCCATCAGTATTGCTGTCGATACGCCGCGGCGGGCACAATCATGGACGGCTTTAACCGCATCCTCGCCGGCCACGGCAATGATGGCCGTTTCTGGCACGATGTCTGTGTCGTCCAGGCTTGCATAGCAGTCTATGCCCTGCACAGACTGCCTTTGTGGATTGATGGGTAGAATGCGGCCGCCATAACCGAACTTGCGCATGTAATGAATGGGACGTCCCCCCACTTTGTTGGGATTGTCCGAGGCACCGATTACCGCGACCGAGGCGGGGCACAACACCTGTATGGCCTTCGATTGATTCACCATGTTCTCTTGTTTCAATTTATCAATCTACCTTTACACCGGAGTCTTTTATGATTTTGCTCCACTTGGCCTCATCTTTTTTCATCTGGGCAGTGAAGTCCCCGGGCGATCCTGGCAAGGGCGTTGCGCCAAGCGATGCCAGCTGCGATTGCATATCGGGGTTGGCGAGCATTTTGTTAATAGCCTGATTCAGCGTGTGTACGGTCTCGGGAGCTATCCCATGTGGAGCGACCAGACCGAACCAAATGCTTACGTGAAAGCCCGGCAAACCCGCTTCCGCAATAGTCGGAATGTGGGGGAGGGTTGGTGATTCGGACGTGCCCGTCACTCCCAGCGCGATCACTTTATTCGTTTCGATATTCGGCACTTCGTTGGAAATAGTGTCGAACATCATTGAAATTCGCCCGCCCAGAAGATCTGTCAGCGCCGGTGCCGAACCTTTATAGGGAACGTGCACAATATCGATGCCGGCCATTTTTTTAAACAATTCTCCCGACAGGTGGTTTGAACTTCCTACCCCGGCCGAGCCAAAGGTCAGCGCTCCGGGTTTTTTCTTCGCCAAGGCGATAAGTTCTTGCGTCGTTTTGACGTGGAGTGAGGGCGGCACCACGAGAACATTCACCGTACCTGCAACCATGCCGACAGCATCGAATGCGCTAAGCGGCTTGATCCTCATGCTCGAATAAAGGCTGGGGTTGATCGTCATGGTGCCAGTGGTGGCGAAAAACAGCGTGTATCCGTCGGGTGCCGCCGAGGCGGCCGCCTCGGTACCAATCAGGCCGCCGGCACCGCCGCGATTTTCAACAATGACGGTTTGCCCAAGGGATTGCGTCAGTTTCGCACCCACAATACGGGCCAATGCGTCGGTCGGCCCGCCGGCGGTGAAGGGGACAATCAGTTTTATTGGCTTATCGGGGTAGGCCGCTCGAGCGGGCGCTGTAACACCGAGGCCGGCCGCCGCTGCCAGTAGAAAAACCGGGGCAAGCTTCTTGAAACGGCAAGTATTCATTTTGTCTCCTGAGATGTTGTTTTGATCTCTTCCGGCAGAAGAGCGAAATTCAAGTCTAGATATGGCGCTGGCTATGCACAAGAGTTATATTGCATATAACAGGTTTCTATATTTGTGATAGCTAATGAATTTAAAGCAGCTCGAAATGTTCTCGCTTGTGGCGGCGCTTGGTTCGCTTTCACGAGCGGCAACTGCCACGGATACCGCCCAATCGCTGGTCAGCCGGCAAATTTCGCAGTTGGAGACCGAGTGGGGCGACCGCCTATTCGAAAGAACCGGCAGGGGCATGACTTTGTCGGAGTTTGGCAAGCGGGTTCGACCAGAGATCGAGCTCGTGCTCGACCAGGTAGGCCGGCTTGAAAGCACGGTGAAAGACGCTGCAAGGGTGCTGACGGGAACCGTCCATTTTGGCGTGCTGCCTTCGATGAGCCGGGAGTTGCTGCCCGTGCTGTTCACCAATATCCGGGCATTGGCGCCGGAAGTGCGCTTGCACGTTACCGAAGGGTTTAGCGGCGATCTGGATGAACAGCTTGGCTCGGGTAGGTTGGATATGATCGTAGTCAATCGATATGGCGCCAGCGATGGGCGTCACGAAGATTCATTGGGCGCGGTCGACACTTTTTTGATAGGCCGGCCTGATGCCATGCATGCGCTGGGGGCCAAGGCAACACTGCCGTTTCGAACTCTGGCAAACCTGCCTCTGGTTTTACCCTCAACGCCCAATGGCTTGCGGGCTACGCTGGATATGCTGGGCCGCCAACACAATATATGGCCCGATGTTGTAATGGAGGTCGACACATTGACCGCCATGAAGGACGTCGCCATGAGCGGGCATGCATTTACACTGCTTCCGCTGTTGGCCATCAAAGATGAACTCGAGGCGGGCAAGTTGGCAGCCGCTCAAATCGACAGGCCTGTGATTCGCCGCACAGTTGCGCTTAGTTTCACAAGACACAGGCCGCTTTCGAAAGCAGCCAGACTAGTCGGCGCGAGGGTACGGGAATTGGTATCCGACCTGATTAAAAATCGATAGCCGGGCGCTGTGAACTATGGCGCCGCCGCGAACGCTCTTCGCGGCGAACCTATTGGGGTTGATAGTTTATTGACTTCAGCAAAGCCGCCTGTTTCTGATAGGCCTCTCGCAAATCAGCCATGAGCTCTTCGCTTGTATAGGGTTTCCCCGGTTCCATGCCGAGTGCGTTGATGCGGCTCAGGGCGTTGGGCTGCTGAAAAAACGCAAGTGTTACGTCGCGTAGTTTTTTCTGAATTTCGGCAGGCGTATCGGGTTGTGCCCACACGCCGAACCAGCCTGCCTTGGATAGCTGCGGATAGCCCAGTTCCGTGAAGGTGGGTACATCGGGCAGTTCGTGGATCCGTGTCGGGTAATTGACCGCAATGGCCTTGATTTTCCCGCTTTTAATCAGCGACAAGGACGTGGTTATGCCGTCAAACATTAATGGGAACTGTCCGCCCATCAAATCCACCAGGGCCTGCGGCGAGCCTTTGTACCCCACATAGCGCATATTCATATGGGTGAGCTGGCCGAGCAGCATGCCGGAGGTGTGTCCTTTCATTCCCGTGGCATAAGACGCAAAATTGACACCGTCTTTTTGCGACTGGCCATACTTCACCACATCCTGCAAGTTATTCAGTTTCAGATCTTTGTTGGCGACCAATACCAGCCCTGTGCGGCTTAACTGGGCCAAGGGCTTGATATCGGTGAAAGGCTTGTAATTGACTTTGTAGGCCAAAGGTACTTCGCTGACCGCGCCGTCCTGGATGACCAAAAAGGTATAGCCGTCTTTGCCATTGGACATCAGATCCCTGATGGCAATGCCGCCCGATGCGCCAGGCTTGGACTCCACGATAATAGGTTTGCCGAGGCTCTTCTGCAGGCCTTCGGCCAGCAAGCGCGCCAGCGCGTCCGCGGTACCTCCCGCCGGGCCGGCAACCAGCAAGCGGATGGGCTTGCTTGGCCAAACCGTATCGGCCGCCAGTGCCATGGGGCTCAAAGTCATGGCGCCCAGCGCCATTGCGGTCATGCATGCGAGCCATTTTCTTTTGTATTGTTTCTGCATTTTTGTCTCCTGGATATGCTGTCTAAATTTGAGCATGCTCACACAGCATGCAGGCTGAGTTCGCGTATCAGTTCTTCGGCCCTCGGCCATTCGCCAAAGCCCGATGCGGGGTTCAGATGGCCCACCGCGCCCAATTCCACAAAACGGCTGCCCCAAGTCTCCGCCAGCGCACGGGCACGCTCCAGGCGAGATAAAGGGTCGTTGCTGCTGGCCGCCAGGATGCTGGGGAAGGGCAGCCTGTTGCGCGGAATCGGCAACCACCCGTTGCTGTCGAGTTGATCCACGGTTGGGTAGCCGGCGGGCATGGGCGTTTCCATGTCGGACGGCGTGGCCAGCAGAGCCCCTTGAATAGGTCGCGTGGCGCGCTGTGCCCAATGAGCCACCATCATCGTGCCGGCGCTGTGCGCCACAATGATGACCGGACCTTCAATGTCGGCCAAGGTGCGCTCAATGGCATCGACACGGGCCGCACAGCTGAGCTTATCGTGCTCCAGCGGAGCCACGCTGCGCACTTTGGGGAGCTTGGCCGCCAGCAGGGTTTGCCAGTGAGCGGGCACATGGTCACGCAGGCCCGGAACGATCAGGATAGTGGCTTGGTTAGGCATTTTCTTTCCGCTTGGGGGGCTTGTATCATGCCCATGGTTCCCAGTGTAGAATGGTCGATGCTCCAAGTGTGGGCGCGCTGCGCTGGTTGCGCTTATCCTTGGACGACATGCGTTTTGCATTTCATGCCACTTTCACTCTGATAGACCGATGGCGCCTCTTGTCCGTGCAGCTTGCCTTACCAACTACCGCGAAGTGGCCATTGCGTCTGGGCTGAATCCGGTGCGTATGCTCCTGGACGTGGGCTTGAGTCCCAGCGCGCTCGATGAACCCGATTTGATGATCCCTGTGGAATCCGTGGGCCGTTTGCTGCAGGTTTCGGCCAGTGCGTCGGGCAACGAAAGCTTTGGTCTGTGCATGGCCAAGTCCCGCCTGCTGTCCAACCTTGGCGCCGTGGGTTTGCTGATGCGCGACCAGGTTACCTTGCGCGACTCGCTTTACATGCTGATGCGTTACGTGGTCGTGCTCAACGGCGCGCTCTCGCTGACTATAGAAGAAGGCGACGGCATAGTGCTGATCCGGGAGGCGGTCATGGCGGGAGGTGTGCATCAGCCCATACGCCAACGTGTAGAGCTGGCTCTGGGGGTGATGGTGCGCTTGATACGCCAACTGGTGGGCAATGACTGGCGGCCCCGGCGCGTGTGCTTTGAGCATTGCGCACCGCACGATCTGAGCGTACATACTCAGCTTTTTGGCTGTCCAATCGAGTTTGGTTGCGATTTCAATTGCATCGTCTGCGCGAAAGCCGATCTGGATGTGCGCAATCCATCGGCGGATCCGGCCATGGTGCGCTATGCCCAAAAGCTGATCGACGATGCAGACCAGTCGCCCGAAACCCGGGTTCTGGATGATGTGCGGCGCACCATCTTGCTGCTGCTGCCAAGCGGGCGCTGCAGTATCGAAAAGGTCAGCGAGCATTTGGGTGTGGTGCCCCGCACGGTGCAGCGCCGCCTGGCGGAACGCGAGCACAGTTTTTCGTCCCTGGTGAACGATATTCGCAAAGAGCTGGCTGCGCGCTATGTGCTTGAAAGCGAACGGTCGCTGACCGATATTGCAGAAATCCTGGGTTTTACCGCGCCCAGCAGCTTCTCTCGCTGGTACCAGGCACAGTTTGGCTGCAGCGCCAAAGAAAGTCGTGCCCAGCGGCTTATCGACAAGAGCCGCAAATAATCTGCCCGGAGCCGCCGATTATTTTTTGATCGGCCGTTTTCTTTTGGCTGGCACTAATTCAATGCATTGGCCGTCGTCAAAAACTTATTCAATATTTTGCGATTTTGCGCTGTGTCATGGCCAGCCATACCCCGTTGTCGCGAATTAGCAAGACCGTGTCCCCCAAAGATAAGTGGGAGCGTCGATGGAATCAGATAATGATGCCAAGCAGTTCGACATTCTAAATACTTACATTTCAACGTGGAGACTCATCATGAACTTCCTTGACGGCCATCTGTATCCCGAGAACCAGCAGCCTCTGATCATCACCGCCGCTCCCTATGCTCCGGGCTGGATTCCCTCGGACTTCCCGGAAGATATTCCTATCACGATGGAAGAGCAGATCCAGAAGGCGGTCGATTGCTACGAAGCCGGTGCCACCGTGCTGCATCTGCATGTGCGCGAACTTGATGGCAAGGGCAGCAAGCGCCTGTCCATGTTCAATGAGCTGATCGCCGGGGTGCGCGCCCGCGTTCCGGAAATGGTCATCCAGGTGGGCGGCTCCATCAGTTTCGCGCCCGAATCCGATGGCCAGGCCGCCAAGTGGCTAAGCGATGATACGCGGCATATGTTGGCCGAACTCGACCCGAAGCCCGACCAAGTGACAGTGACCGTCAACACGACGCAGATGAATGTGACAGAACATGCCGGTGAGGATGACTTCAAGGGAGTTTCGCGGGGGTTCCCGCACCTGTATGCAACGTACAAGGACATGATCGTGCCCTCGAATCCCAGCTGGGTCGAGGAACACATTCGACGCCTGACAGCCGCCGGGATCCAGAGCGAGTTCCAGTGCTACAACATCAACAGCTTTGAGACGATCGAACGGATGATTCGCCGCGGCGTCTACAAGGGACCGCTGGTGATGAACTGGGTGGCTATCAGCGGCGGCATGGATCAAGCCAACATCTACAACCTGGCCAACTTCCTGCGCGCCGCGCCCGACGGCGCGGTGGTAACGGTGGAGAGCTCGGTGCTGAATGTGCTGCCCGTGAATATGATAGGCATTGCCTTGGGCCTGCATGTGCGATGCGGCATCGAGGATGTGCTCTGGAACCAGACCCGCACGGGCAAGATGAGTTCCGTCGAACAGATCAAGCAATTGGTGCGTATCTCCGGCGAATTTGGCCGTCCCATAGCCACAGCGCAACAGGCACGAGAGATCATGCAGATTGGGGTCTTCTACGATACGGCGGAAGAGACGCTTCAGGCCAATGGCTTCGCGCCCAACCGTAATGGTGGCAACCAGGGATTCCTGCGCAAGCCGGCCGAAATTGGTCAAAGGGTGAGCAAATGATCACATCACCGACCCGTAGAAAGATCGTGCTCGGAGCGGCGGCATCGCTGATGAGCGGTTTGGTTAGTGCCCAGGGTAGCAAGGACTGGCCGTCGCGACCCGTTAAAGTTATCGTGCCTGGCGGAGCTGGCGGGATATTGGACACTCTGGCGCGCCAGCTCTATGCCAGACTTCAAAAAACACTGGGCCAGCCATTTATCATAGAAAATCGCCCTGGTGCGAATGGATTGATTGGTTCATCTACGGTCAAAAGCGCAGCGCCTGATGGCTATACGATTTTGCATAGCACGGCATCATCGATGGTGATGGCCGAGGCGCTGAATCCAGACCTTCGGATTAAAACTTTGCGAGACCTGGAGCCCGTGGCGCTCGCCGCAGTAGGTGGTATTTTGCTTGTAGTGAACTCTTCAGTGCCGGCGAAGAACCTTTCTGAATTGGTTGATCTGCTGCGAAAGGATCCTCAAAAATATCCATCTTATGGAAGTTGGGGGGTCGGTTCGAATGGACACCTGACGATGGAATGGATAAAGCAACGTGCCGGTCTGACCATCAATCATGTTCCATACAAAACAACGCCCTCGTTGTTGACCGATATTGTTTCCGGCGTGATTCCTATCGGCTGGGTTGACGCCTTGTCTCCATTGGGTTTTATTTCTCAAGGGAAACTACGCGGCATTGCAATGACAGGTACTGTTCGTAGCCCGCAGTTGCCTGATGTGAAGGTACTTTCCGAGCAAGGCTATCCATTTACCGCCGCAGGTTGGCAAGGTGTTTTTGCACCCAAAAATACGCCGGTGGAGTTGCTGGATCGTCTGCATGAGGCCGTCAATCATGAACTGGTCCAGCCAGAGTTCCAGGAAGTACTTTGCAAGGCGAATATCCCACCCGCAAGCGCAGAGAGCCGTCAAGAATTCACGCAAACGATAAAGAACGACCTGGCTGTTTGGCGGAAGATTGTCGTAGACGGACATATCAAGCTGGATTAGAACCGGCAATGCCACTATCGTGGACTGGCGTGTGAGCCAAGCCGTGCTCAATCATCCGGAACCTAACAACTAGAAAGATCATGAAGATTTCCTCTCACGCCGACAAGATAAGCCGCCTTTTGCAACTCCGCGATCGACTCGATCCGCTTCGAGATTTTGAACTCTGGTATTGGACGTGCCTTACAGCGGGAACCAATATCTGGAATGCCTCGCTGCATGCAACAGGGCTTACCAGTGAGGATCGCGCTTTTTCCACGATCCCCGGTGTGCACGTAGTACCTCAGCGTGACGGCAGCTACCGCAGGGAGCTTCGCGGCCCTGGCGATGTGAGCCATGTCGGCTGGCCGGCCATTCCTGGCGATATGCCGGAGCCGATCCAGCGCCTGGAGGCAGCATTGCATGCGCTGGAAGAATACCGTGATCCCTGTTTGCGCGGAGATCGCGCTCCAAGCCAAGCGATTGTCGATGACTGCAATCTCGCGCTATCGCAAGCAATATCCGTCTACGAAGCATTGGTCCGTTAAGAGGTACATCCATGACCCCGGAAAATCACCGCGATAAAGCAGAGCGAATTGAACAATCACTTGCCAAGCTGACTGACTCGGATTGGGAAATTCGGATTGAGGCAGCCATGCTTGCAGGTACCCACTGGGTCAACTTTGTCTTGCATAAAATCGGCGTAAGCGAGATGTCGGAAGACATGGTGCATGCCTCCATGTGCATGGTTAGCGTACTTCGCAAGTACAGGCTTGCCGAGCCCGAGTTGATCGCGCAACTTGAGGAAATTGAGGAGCTTCGTCCCCTGTTCGTCCGTGGAGACATGGACGGAGGGGCCAAAGCTGCGAATAGAGCGCTAGAATTGCTGAGATCAATAGGAGAGCGGGCGCGAAGATTGGCTTGAGGGGGCACATATTTACCCCCCTTGCGATGGCGTTCGGGCTAATTAATTCACGCCTACGTGCTCGCTTGCCGGTTCCGGAACGCCGCCTCTCCAGCATCCGACACCTCGACCCACTTCTTGTCGGGCGCGGCATCTGCGACGTAGCTGTCGTGCCAGTTCCACCACTTGTAGGTCGGGGTCTGGGGATAGCCCTCGGGTGAGTCTTCCCAGGGCTCCTGCCGCCCCAAGGGTGTGATGTCGAGGTAGTTCCAGGTGCCCCCCATTTGCTCGTCGCCGCGGTTGTTGAGGAAGTAGGTGCGGAACACGCGGCCGCTGTCGCAGTAAAAGACGTTCGTGCCGTGCCATTCACCCACACCGAAGTCGGCGTCGAAGTTGTCGATGATGGTGAACCACGGCATTTCCCAGCCCATCCGCGCCTTCAGTCGCGCGATGTCCGCCTGAGGCGCCCGCGAGACGAATACGAGGGTAGTGTCGCGGGCGTTCAGGTGGGCGACATGGGCGACTTGATCGGCCACCATGGAGCAGCCCCGGCAGGCGTGGTCCGGCCAGCCGAACACGCCCGGCTCGAAGAAGGCGCGGTAGACGATCAGTTGGCGCCGTCCGTCGAACAGATCGAGCAGGCTGACCTTGCCCGCAGGCCCCTCGAATGTATACGCTTGCTCCACGGCCATCCATGGCATTCGCCTGCGCTCGGCGGCCAGGGCGTCACGGGCGCGGGTATGGGCCTTTTCCTTTACCAGCAATTGCTCGCGGGCCGCCTCCCACTCCTGCGGCGACACGACTGGTGGCGTATGCATGGCAGATTGTCCGTTTTTCCGTCCGCCCTCAGTTGGTGTAGTCATGGCTTGAAACCTCCTAATTGGTGAATTCCCGCGCCTCGTGGCTGAAGCGCGATTCCATTCGCTGTTTATCTCATTGCTGCCTGAGAGTCAGTTTGACACCGGAAATCGAACGGAGGGAGTAACAATTGTGGCGGTATTTCAATGGGGCGCCTATGTGTAGAGCGATCCTAAGTCTGCGGATGGCTGTTCGCCAGGCCTCAGTTCTTCTCTGGCATTGCGGAAGAGTGATGACTTGTGATCAACCACTGCTTCCCGTCCCATTTGTAGGTGTATGTGTAGCGAGCTTTGACTTGAGCGCCGGTAGTGCCAAAAGTGAATGTATAGAGCCCGGCGTCAACCGCGGTGTTGCAACCAATCTGTATCATTCTTGAGTCGATCTTGCCTATAGGCTTGTTTTCCAGAAAGTGGTGGAAGTAATCCTCTTTCTCAGCCTCGGTTAGTCGGGGCTTGTTCGACACGGTGGGGAGAAGGATGGAGCGCTCGGCATAATTGGCCGCAACCTTGTGCGGGTCGCCGGTTTGCAGCGAGCGATTCCATCGGTCGAACAAGGCCGAGATTTCTTGCTCATTGCTTGCCTTGCAAACTTCCGTGTGCGCCGGTGCGGACCCGGATGGGACCGAGGCGCAGCCAGCAAGGACGAAGGCGAGGGAGGTTGACAGAATAAAAGTGTTTCTCATTTGCGGTCCTCTGGCAGTGATTGGAAGTCAACAAGGGAACAAGTAAATGTATCCGAACAAGAGGCTCGCGTATATAGGCTGTTTATCCCACAAAGTTTTTCGAAATAACCATGATCTTCGGCCGGAGAGGCTCTCTTTGATCACTTCAGGCCGGCGGCGGGCCGCTGCCACAAACCATGAAGGTCGGTGTATTCTCATGCCAATACCAGATAAACTAATACCGGATAACCCTGCTTCAATAGATCTCACTATTGTGTGGCCCATGCCTGAAAAGACTCCTGAACCCCAATCCATCGTCAGCCCGGTCACGCGCAGCGCGATTTTCATTGTCGCTGTGCTCGCGGCCGGCGACTACAGCGCCGACAAAGTCCGCGCTTTGTGCACGGACATCGCCGCCCTTGTCCGCTCCGTTGGCAAGCGCGTCCCCTCGGGCAACTTGTCCTGCGTTTGCGGCTTCGGCTCCGATGCCTGGAACAGGCTTTTCGCCGAACCGCGTCCCGCGTCCTTGCATCCGTTTCGCGAGTTCGGCGCGGGTGAACGTCGCGCCATGGCAACGCCGGGCGATTTGCTGCTGCACATTCGCGCGGATCAGATGGACCTCTGTTTCGAGCTCGCCACGCTGTTGTTGGGACGGCTCGGCGACGCGGTCTCCGTGGTCGACGAAGTGCACGGTTTTCGTTACTTCGATTTGCGCAGCATGGTGGGGTTCGTCGATGGCACCGAGAATCCGGCCGGCCGCGAGGCTGTGGAGTTCACCGTGATCGACGACGAAGATCCGGGGTTCGCAGGCGGCAGCTACGTGCTCGTGCAGAAGTATCTGCACGACATGGCGGGCTGGAATGCTTTGCCCGTCGAAACCCAGGAACGCATCATAGGCCGTACCAAGCTGTCCGACATCGAGCTCGACGAGGCGGTCAAGCCGTCGTCGTCGCACAGCTCGTTGACGACGCTCGTCGAGAACGGGCAGGAAGTGAAAATCCTGCGCGACAATATGCCTTTTGGCCGCCCCGGTGCGGGCGAGTTCGGGACCTATTTCATCGGTTATGCCCGTTCTCCCGCACCGATCGAGCAGATGCTCGAAAATATGTTTGTCGGACGGCCTCCCGGCAATTACGACCGGCTGCTCGATTTCAGCCGCGCAGTCACGGGCGGCCTTTTCTTTGTCCCGTCTGCCGATCTGCTCGAAGCGCTCGCGGAGCGTGACTCGCAGGTCGCCGGCGCGACTCAGCCCGATGCGCCGTCACCCGTCGAACCACCCCATGACGGCTCACTGAATATTGGCTCTCTCAAAGGAACTTCTCAATATGAATAATCTGCACCGCGAGCTTGCTCCCATTTCCAGCGCGGCCTGGTCGCAAATCGAAGAAGAAGTGGCGCGCACCTTCAGGCGCTCCGTTGCCGGCCGGCGTGTGGTCGACGTCAAGGGGCCTGGCGGTCTCGAGCTGGCAGCCGTAGGGACAGGGCACAAACGTACGATCGCTGCGCCGCAAAAGGGCGTCGACGCGCGATTGCGCGAAGTGAAAACGCTTGTCGAGCTGACCATACCGTTCGAGCTGCAGCGCGATGCGATCGACGACGTCGAGCGCGGCGCCAATGATTCCGACTGGCAACCGGCCAAGGATGCGGCCAAGGAACTCGCCTATGCGGAGGACCGGGCGATTCTCGATGGCTACAAGGCGGCCGGCATTGTCGGGATTCGCGAAGGTTCGTCAAATACGCCGCTGGCGCTGCCGAGCGCTGTCGGCGACTACCCTGTCGCGATCGGCAAGGCACTCGAACAGCTGCGGCTGGCCGGTGTGGACGGCCCTTATTCCGTCCTGCTCGGCGCCGATGCCTATACGGCGCTCGGCGGGGGAAGCGACGAGGGCTACCCGGTCATCGGGCACATCAAACGCATTCTCAACGGCGAGATCATCTGGGCGCCGGCGATCAACGGGGGTAGCGTAGTGTCCACGCGCGGCGGGGATTTTGAATTGCATCTCGGTCAGGACCTGTCGATTGGATACCAGAGCCATACTGACAAAATCGTGCGCCTTTATTTGCGCGAAACCTTGACGTTCCTGATGTTGACGAGCGAGGCTTCGGTATCGGTAATGGCGTCGCGATGAGCGCCGAAATGTAAAGGTTGGGCCGAGTCCTCCGACTTCGACAAAGCCTGCGCGTTGCGGTCAGTTTGCCGGCGCTCTTACATGCATGCTCAAGATTTCATTGAGGGGTACTGTATGCAGTCTAGAATCGATTCCAATCTTGGCATTGCTGGAGAGCCCGATGAGTGGGTGCATTCGGCCTGTGTCTTGTGCTCCAATGGATGTGGTCTTGACATTGCCGTCAAGGATGGCCGCATTGCGGGGGTTCGTGGATCTGCCCATCATCCTGTGAATTTCGGCCACCTGGGGCCCAAGGGTTTGCATAGTTGGGTCGCCAATAATTCAAAGCGCCGCGGCACGACACCGATGATTCGCCGCAAAAAGGGTGAGCCGCTACAGCCGGCAAGCTGGCCTGAAGCCATGGATTTTTTCATCGAACGCTTCACGGATGCGTGGAAGCAGGGGCATCAGAACCTGGGTTGCTACAACTCGGGGCAGCTCACTCTCGAGGAGCTCTACACTCTGGGCAAGCTTTGGCGCGGCGGCCTGCGTTCGTCCAACATCGACGGCAATACGCGCCTGTGCACGGCAACTTCCGCGACAGGGCTCATGGCGAATTTCGGAACGGACGGCCCGGTTGCTTCCTACGTCGATATAGACCAGGCGGACTTGCTGTGCCTATATGGCCATAATGTGGCCGAGGCGCAGACCGTATTGTGGGAGCGCATGCTGGCCGCGAAGCGGAAAAACGGTGGCCGGATCATCGTGGCCGATCCTCGCAAAACCCCGAGCGTGCGTCAGGGAGCGGACCTGCATCTGCAATTGCGTGTCGGGACCAACGTGGCCTTGATGAATGGGATTGTTCATCTACTGATCGAGCGCGGCTGGGTGGATCGCGAATTCGTCGCGCAGCACACAGTCGGCTTCGCCGAACTTGAAACAGTGGTTCGCGAATATCCACCGGAGCGCGTGGCCGACATCTGCGGCATCGGCACAGAGGACTTGCAGACGGCAGCCGAATGGATCGGAACCACGCCGCGCATGGTCTCGACCGTGTTGCAGGGCTTTTACCAGAGCGTCGAGGCAACCGCCTCGTCGTCCATGGTGAATACGGTGCATTTGCTTACCGGCGCCATTGGCAGGCCTGGCGCTGGCCCGCTATTGATGGCGGGACAGCCTTCGGCAATGTGCAATCGCGAGACAGGGGCGGGCGGCTCTTATCCGGCCTATCGAAACCCTCATAGCCGCGCCCAGATGATGGATTTGTGCGAGCACTGGAATCTCGACTCCGACACATTCCGTCCCGAAATGCCCAAGGATATCCTGTCGATGATGGAGATGGCCGAACGCGGCGAAATCGAGTTCATGTGGGTAGTCGGTACTAACCCGCTGGTCAGCCTGCCCGATCAGAACCGGACGGAACGCATCCTCAGAAAGCTGTTCCTGGTAGTGCAGGACCCATTCATCGACGCTGAAACCGTCGATCTGGCGGATATTTATTTTCCGGCGGCGATGTGGGGCGAAAAAGCCGGTTGCATCACGAACGCGGATCGCAGCGTCAATCTTCTTTTGAAAGCGGTCGAGCCGCCCGGACAGGCCCGCAGCGATTTTGAAATTTTCGCGGAAGTGGCAAACAGCCTGGGCTTCAAAGATCGCGATGGTGCTCCCTTGATCTCCTTTGCGGGGCCGCGGGATGCCTTCGAGGAATGGCGCAAGGTGTCCAAGGGCAGGCCATGCGATTACTCTGGCATGACCTACGAATTGATCCTGGAAATGGGAGCGGTGCGTTGGCCGTGCAACGAGCAGCATCCCCGCGGTTCCGAACGGCTTTATGGAGATCTGAAATTCTGGACCGGCATCGACGAGTGCGAAAGCTACGGCGTTGATTTCCTGACCGGCAATGTGACGAGCCGTGCCGGCTACGAACGAATCGACCCCAAGGGCAAGGCATTTCTCAGGCCCGTACACTGGCGGCGGCATCCGAACCCGACCTCGGAGGAATATCCGTTTATATTGAATACCGGCCGTGTCGTGTATCACTTCCACACCCGAACGAAGACCGCACGCTCCTCGGTGCTCAATCAACGGGCACCGCACCCCTATGTCGAAATTCATCCGACCGATGCGGCCCGCCTGCGGATCGGGCTCGGGGATATGGTCGAGATCACGTCGCCTAACGGTCGCTGGGAAGGGGTGGCAATGGTGGTGGATACGGTTCGTCCCGGAGAAGTGTTCGTTCCCTTCCATTATGGCCAGGGCGCACAGTCGGCCAATCAGCACACTTGGTATGCGCGCGACCCTGTCAGCCATCAGCCGCAGCTGAAATCCTCGCCGGCCGCCGTCAGGCGGATTAGTTTCGGGCAGCCGCAGTCATGGCTGCTGGCGCGCCTTGCGGAACTCAATGGCGAGATTATCGAGCCGTTTGCCGCCACGCACTGTATATAGATCAAAGAGGAACGTTCGAGTCATCAGTTCTTTGCAAGAGTTTGATGTGACGATTAATACCTACAAGCCGAAACTCTTGTGGCATGAAGTTGGCAGCTCGAACGAGGAAGCAAAATGAAGTATTTGAATTATCCCGTAGAAAGGTCGGTGGTCATTGTTACCGGTGGCACTCGAGGTATTGGAAAGGAGATCGTCAAGCAGTTGGCGGAAGAAGGGTATGCCATCTTGTTCACTCATTCGAATTCCGATCAGGACGCGCGAAATCTGGAAATAGAGCTCGCAGGCCTGGGCTCAAAATGCCGCGCCCTGCGTATTGATGTATCCTCGGACCAAGCCGCCTCGAAAATTTTCGAGGCGGCGGAAACGCTGGGTGTCGTTACGGGCCTGGTCAACAATGCCGGTATTACCGGCCCGCTCGGAAAGCTGTCGAAACTGACCGATTCTGCGCTGCAAAGCGTGATTGCCGTGAATCTCTCCGCTCCCATCCGCCTTTGCCGGGAGGCCGCCCAACGCTGGGCAGGGCGTGATTTCAGGTCAACTATCATCAATATTTCATCTGTTGCCGCGCGGTCGGGGTCCCCCGACGAATACGTGGCCTATGCTGCCACAAAAGGGGCAATAGAGACTTTGAGCATAGGCCTTGCAAAAGAGTTGGCATGCCACGGAATCTACGTTAATGCCGTTTCACCGGGAACTATCGATACCACTATTCACGCCCGCGCGGGCGAGCCGGACAGGGCTCAACGCGTGGCTGATCGCGTTCCTCTCAGGCGGCCTGGCGAATCGCATGAGGTCGCCCAGGCTGTCGTTTGGCTGATATCAAACGAGGCGTCGTATATAACGGGTACCGTCTTGTGCGTCGCAGGTGGCTTGTAAGCCAACCTCAAGCCGCCGACTCTGGTCGATTCGAACCTAAGCCCGGCATGGATTGCGTGCCGGCCCGGGCCGCGGCGTGGTTGACGTGAAGTTGTCAATGAAGTCATGGAAATAATCATTTCCAAATAAAGCAGTGCCAATGCGGATGGATTTCTCTTCGCGATGCCTGTAAAACATCACGAGCCACAGGAATCGGTATTGGCCATCCGCATTGTGTCGGCGGACAATTGCCAAACACATAATCCGACTTCAAGACATTGGCTTAAACGGCGGTCGTTTGCACCAGCACTTCAATTAAAGCTGCATGGCACAACAGTCACCGGAAACACCCGATGGCTTCCACACAGGACGATAATCATGAAAACAAGAGACACGTCGCCGCACTTCCAGCAGGTTGCCGCCGCAGTCATTGGCAATGCGCTGGAATGGTATGACTTCATCGTATTCGGCTTTATGACGGGCATTATTTCGTCCGTGTTCTTTCCCGTAGAGAACGCTTATGCAGGGCTGCTTCTTACGACCGCAAGTTTCGGCGTGGGTTTTGTGATGCGGCCCATAGGCGGTATCTTCATCGGCATCTATGCCGATCGAAAAGGCCGGAAAGCGGCGCTGCAGTTCATCATCGCACTGATGGCCATGGCCACAGCGCTTCTTGCATTCGCGCCGTCTTATGCGGTGATCGGTGTTGCGAGTTCGCTGGTGATTGTGATTGCACGCATGTTGCAGGGCCTTGCAACGGGCGGTGAATTCGCCAGCTCTACGGCACTGTTGATGGAAATCGCCCCACCTGGCCGGCGCGGTCTGTATGGTTCGTGGCAGATGGTCGGGCAAGGGCTTTCGCTGCTTGCCGGCGCGCTGATCAGTACGGCCATCACGCACTTGCTGTCCCATGAGCAACTGTACGCCTGGGGATGGCGAATACCGTTTGCTGTAGGCCTGCTGATCGCCCCTGTGGGTTTTTGGATACGCAGGCATCTACAAGAGCCCACCACGACTGGCGTCGCCACGGCCGGCGATGAGCTCAGGCTATCGTTTGCACAGGCCTTGCAGCAGCACGGCCGCGCCATGCTCGCGAGCATGCTGCTTACCGCATCGGGAACGATCGCGTTCTATGTGCTGGTCATTTATATGCCGACGTTCGCCAGCGGCCACCTGGGCATCGCACTCGACGATGCCTTCGGATCCCAGTGTCTCGCAATTGTGGTGATGACGGCGATTATTCCCATCTTCGGCGCGCTGTCGGACCGGATTGGCCGGCGCCTGCTGATGCAGGCACCTCTTGTCTGCTATTTGGTATTGCTGATACCGCTTTTCGAGTGGCTGCTGGCCTCGCCAAGTGTGTTCAGACTGATGGTTGCACAAATTGCATTGTGCGGCGTACTCGGGATGTTCCTCGGCCCCTACGCCTGCGCCATTGCCGAGCAATTCTCGGCCAGAGTCCGCTCTACGGGCATGGCAATCAGCTACAACATTGCCGTGATGGTGTTTGGCGGGTTTGCGCAGTTTTTCGTAACATTGCTGATCCATACGACGGGTTCGCTGCTGACGCCGGCCTTTTATCTTACTTTTGGCGCGGTACTCGGCATAGCGGGCAGTTTCCTGCTTGTCGAGGGCACGCAAGGCCATGTGCTGTCAACCGCCAGGCCCGCCGCGGCTAATCTGCGGTAGGCCGCAACCGGCCGGGCGAAGGGTATCGCGGCGGCGGGTGTTACAGTATTCCCGTCTGCACGATACTGTCCACGCCACCTCACGCCCATCAAGGCCTATGGAACTTCGCCATCTTCGCTATTTCATCGCTGTGGCCGAAAGCCGGAGTTTTCGCGTTGCTTCCGAGCGGATTCACGTAACACAGCCGGCAATCACTCGACAGATCCGGGATCTGGAAACCGAGATTGGCGTCACACTGTTCCAACGCACGAGCGTGGGTGTGGTGCTCACGCCGGCGGGCGAATTGTTCCTGCGAGAAACCCACACAGTGTTCTCGCTGCTTGGCGCTGCGACACGTTCCGCGCGACGAGTGGCAGCGGGGTTGGAAGGCAGTCTGCGCATCGGATTCATCGAGAACAGCAGCTGGGATGGCCTGGTGCCCGATGCGTTTGCGCGCTACCAAAGCGAGTCCCCTGGTATACATCTTGAGTTGCTGCCGATGAACTCGCCTGAGCAAATGGAGTCGCTCGTTGCGGGCCATATTGACGGCGCGTTCGTCTATATGCTGGATCCGCTGCCCGCCGGAATTCTCAGCATTCCCCTTGGCCGCAGAGGCGTTCTTCTGGCTGTGCCCAGGCAGTGGGGCTGGCCTCACGACCACGCGGTCTGCGTGAACCAACTCAACGGCAAACCTATCGTAGCCTTTCCCCGCCACACCTATCCCGCGTATTATGACTATCTGCTTGAAGCCTGCAACCTGGCCGGGCTTACACTCGACGTCGTGCAGGAAGTCAGCACCGAGGCAGCCATCCTGTCTCTCGTCTCGGCCGGCATAGGCGCGGCAATTGTGAATGACGGCAACCGAAGCCGGCCACTCGCACGCGTGCGGTTCCTGGAGTTTGCCGACCTGCCGCTGTCGATCCCGCTGGCATTCGCCTATCGGGAGGGGAATCCGGATCCTGCACTGGCGCATTTCATCGCCATGCTGAAGTCCCTGCTTGACGAGGCTGCCGCGGGGTAAATCTGCCGGTGGCGTGTTCATCGGCCACCGTGGGGGCGATGCTTCGCAAGCATCATCCCGTACAGTAATCGGCATTGGATCGAATCGCCCCCACCCCTCATAATTTTGGCAGGACGAAGATGACATGCGCGCCACTGCGCGCATTCAAGGAATCAGGACACTTTGCCGCATGGACACACAAAAATCCCGTATCGCCACGGACATCAACTACGACCGTGATGGCTTTCAAACCGGCACACTGCGCGTGCCGCATTCGGTTGACCGTTCCGGCTATGGCCATATACCCATTCCGGTCGGCGTGCTGAAACAGGGTGATGGCCCAACGATTCTGTTGACGGGGGGCAATCACGGAGACGAGTACGAAGGCCCCATCGCGCTGATGAAGCTATTGCAGCGCCTGCCGGAATCCACCATCAACGGGCGCATCATCGTGGTGCCTGGCCTGAATTTTCCCGCATTCCTTGCGGGAAAACGGACGTCGCCAATAGATCGCGCGAACATGAACCGTGTCTTCCCCGGCAAGCGGGACGGCACAATCACTGAAATGATTGCCCACTACGTAGATACAGAGCTGTTTCCCCGCGCGGATGTGGTCTTCGATATCCACGCGGGAGGGCAGTCGTTCAATCATATGCCCATGCTGTTGCTTTACCCGCCTGAAGGCGATGAGCGGCGAGCCGACTATCTTCGCCTCGTCAAGTCATTCGCGGCACCGCACGCGATGGTGATGGACCTGCTGGGCGAGGACCGCACCTATGGCGCGGCCGTCGAACGCCAAGGAAAGCTCTTCCTGTGCGGCGAATTCGGCGGGTATGGAACGTGCAATCCTGACTGCCTCTCTATCGTCGAGGAAGGCTTGGTCCGCCTGCTGGATGCCTTGGCTGTCATGCCCGATGAAGCCGTTCCTGTTCCACGCTTCGATACGCGTTATCTGCGCGTGAACGGGCAGAAACATTATGTGTTTTCGCCGGTGGCCGGCGTGTTCGAGCCCATGGTCAGGCTCGGTGATTGCGTCGCCAAGGGGCAACTGGCAGGTCAAGTCTTCAATCCTCATACACCATGGGCCGCGCCAGTGGCACTTAGATTTGCCGAAGCCGGCCTCGCCGTGTGCATGCGTTCGCTGGCTGGAGTCCAGGCCGGCGACTGCCTCGCACTGATCGCCTCAGATACCATACTGGCCTGAACCATGAACGACACACCTGCAATCTATCGCGTTGGTAACGCGACCATCACGAAAGTCATTGAAAAACAGTTTTCATTGAAAGCCGCCGTGCTCTTCCCGGATTTCGACCCCGCCGTGATCGACGAGCATGGTTCATGGCTCGCGGGCGCTCACCTGGACGCTACCCAGCAGGGCTTCATTCTAAGCATACACACTTGGGTTGTACGCAGCGGCGGCCAAACCATTCTGGTCGATACGGCTTGCGGGAACCACAAGGAGCGCCTGTTCAGCCCGATCTTTCACCAGTTGAACACACCCTACATCGAGCGTCTTGCGCAAGCCGGCGTAAAACCCGAAGACGTGGATATTGTCCTGCTCACCCACCTGCACGTCGATCACGTGGGCTGGAACACCTCCTTGCGGGATGGCCTATGGGTTCCCACATTCCCGAATGCGCGCTACGTGCTGGCCACCGTCGAGCGTGAATTCTTCGATACGCCGGCCGGAGAATCTCGCCGCATGGTGTTCGAAGACAGCGTACTGCCAGTGATCGAGGCGGGGTTGACAGATGAAATAGGCCCCCAAGGTGGTGAATATTTACCCGGCATCCATTTCCACCCCACGCCAGGACACAGTGTCGGGCACATGTCCATAGAATTCGAGTCGGCGGGTGAGCGCGCGCTCTTTACCGGCGACGTATGGCATCATCCGATTCAGGCGTACCGTCCACATTGGAGTTCAATGTTCTGTGCCGACCGGAGCGGTGCCGAGCGATCGCGCCGCTGGGTGCTGAATCGTGCCGCCGACACGGGTGCCATGTTATTTACCCCGCATTTCGCCGGAACGTCGGCGGGTACGGCATTGCGCGACGGCGAATGCTTTGCATGGCGGTTCTCGTAAATCACTGGCCCTTGATGCCGGCCTTTCGAATCACGTCGCCCCACTTGTCCATTTCGGCATAGATGAACTTGCGGAATTCGGCAGCGTTACCTCGATGTGCTTCCATTCCTTGCGCCAGCAGCCTCTGCGTTATTTTCGGATCCTGCAATGCGCGGTTGATCTCCGAGTCCAGGCGGTCGACGATGGTGTTGGGCACAGCGGCGGGCGCCATGAATCCGTACCAGCCGGATGCGACCACGTTGGGAAGGCCTTGCTCGCGCAATGTCAGGGCTTGCGGGTAGATTTCGCTGCGTGAGACTGATGCGACGCCAAGGGCTCGAAGTTTCCCGCTTTGAATATGCGGCAGCGCCGCCGTGATTGCGGTGAGCGTGGCGTCGAGACGGCCGCCGGCCAAAAGATCCGTGTACGCCGCGACATCGCCGCGGTACTGGACCACCAGGCCTTTCACATCCGCATCCCGTAACAATAGTTCTGCAGCCAAATGGGGCAGCGAGCCGTAGCCTGGCGAGCCGAAGGTCAGGCCATTGGGCTGCGACTTGCCGTAGGCGATCAACTCCTGCGCCGTCTTTACCGGCGTTTTTGCATTGACGACGAGGAAAAGCGGAACTGTAATTGCCATGGCCACAGGCTGAAGGTCCTTCCTGGGGTCATAGCTCAGCTTGCCGTACAGCGCTTCCAGCGTTGAATAGGGTGCCGCGGCGTAGAGGAGGGTGTAGCCGTCGGCGGGCGCGTGCGCCACAAAGTTGTTGCCTACACGGGTACCGGCGCCAGTCTTGTTCTCGACAATGAACGGCTGCCCTAGCCGGTGCCCCAGATAATCCGCGAAAAGCCGCGCGGAGATGTCGTTGGGCCCTCCCGCTCCGTATGGAGAAACAATCTTCACGGGGCTGGATGGCCAGTCGCCTTGCGCAAAGGTACGTGGCACAACACCGCTGCAGAGGCCTGCAGCGGCCGCGCGCAACAGCGTCCGTCGATTCATATTCATGTGTTGTCTCCTGATCGTTCGAATAAGAAGTCCGGCGCGGCATCCAGACGAGAAGGGCCGACGCACACTTCGAAATGCGATAATAGATTCGGCACTCTATTCGGACAAGCTTGAATTTCTTTATCACTTAAAGGTTAAAGTTATAAATCGATCTCCGGCCGCAGACATGCAAAGGACACTCCATGGCACTTGAAGTAACACTGAGGCAATTGCGCGCATTCGTGGCTGTGCTCGAAGGCGGAAGCTTTTCGGAAGCGGCGGACACTATGCATTTGTCGCAGGCAGCGCTTAGTGGCCTCGTCAAGGAACTGGAAAGCCGCTTGGGCGTACGCTTGCTGGATCGCAACACGCGCAGCGTAAATGCGTCTGTGGTCGGCGCGGCCTTCGAGCCTATGGTGCGCCGCGTGCTCGCCAATCTTGATGAAGCACTGGAAAGTGTGACCAACCTCAAGGAGTTGCGCCGTGGGCTGGTACGTGTGGCCGCGCCGGAAACACTGTCCTGCACACTACTGCCTGAACTGATCGCCGGTTACGGGGAGCGCCATCCTGGCGTCGATGTCCGGTTCGACGATGTGCCTATTGAACAAGTACTTTCGAGTCTGCACAGCGGCAGCGCGGACATCGGCTTCGGCCCGGCGGGCGTGCTGGTGGACGATGCCCTGGAGGCCCACACGTTCCGGATCGATCCGCTCTGGATTGCACTGCGCCAGGACGACCCACTCGCTGCCGGCGAATCGGTGAGCTGGAAGGCTCTGCGCGAGCGGCCTCTGATCAACTACATGCCCAACCTTGCTATCAATGTCCTGAGCCATGTGCCGTATCGTCACCATCCCAAGGAGATAGTGCCGGTGCATCGTGTCAACACAGCCCTTTCCCTGCTGCGAGTGAGGCCGGGCTGCGTGATCTGCCCCTCGATGGCACGGTCGCTCGTGGAGGGTTTCGGCCTGGCCTTCCGGCCCTTGTGCCAACCGACAGTCACCTGGCGCATTGCAATCTTCGCCCGGAGCCGATCGTCCCTCTCTCCCGCGGTGGAGAGCTTTCTGGATTTCACGCTCGAAGCCGCGACAAGCTGGGATAGCGGCTGCCTGCTCCGTTCCCGCTAGCCGGGCCGTGTGCAGTTCGAATAGGAAGCGGCATTTTCAATAAATAAGATGAGCTTATAGAATCATCGAAATTCTCGTCTTGTCTTATAAAATGCGGCCGGTTATCTTAGGCAGCCAAGCCTCGGGTGTCCGCGTGTTGCAGATGCCGGCAGCATCCCGCTGGGGCATTTCTCGAACCCTCGCCAAGCAGCTCATGACCTTGCCAGATCTCGACTCTTTTTTGTCACCCTGTTCCATCGCCGTCGTCGGCGCTTCGTCCATTGCCAGCAAGATCGGCGCCGTGCCTGTGCGATACCTGGTTGAACAGGGCTACCTCGGCGAGATATATCCGATCAATTCCCGGGCCGATGAAATCGAGGGCCGGCGCGCCTTCGCTTCGTTGCGAGCGGTGGGCCGGCCGATCGATCTGGCAATTTTCGCGATCCCTGCCTCCAGCGCCGAGGCCGCGCTGGATGATGCGATCGGGGCAGGTGTGGGGAACATTGTCATGTTCTCTGCCGGATTCGCGGAAATGGGAAAGAAGGGCGAGGCCGCGCAACGCGAGTTTGCGGACCGTGCGCGCGCAGCCGGCATCCGGGTGCTGGGGCCGAACTGCCTGGGCTTCATGAACGTCGCCCGGTCGGTTTATGCAACGTTCTCTCCAGTGGTATCGACGGGGCTGGCCAAGCCCGGCAAAGTCGGCATTGTCAGCCAGAGCGGGGCGTTCGGAGCTTATGCATACGCCATGGCACGCCAACGCGATGTCGGCCTCTCCATGTGGGTGACTACCGGCAACGAGTCGGACATTGGGGTGGCCGATTGCATCGCGTGGATGGCGCGCGATCCGGCTACGCAGGTCATCATGGCCTACCTGGAGGGATGTCGGGACGGCGATAAGCTGAGGCAGGCCCTGGACTTGGCGCGTGCCGTGGGTAAACCCGTGGTGGTTGTGAAGGTGGGCCGGACCGCGCTCGGCGCCATGACAGCCGCTTCGCATACCGCGGCATTGGCGGGCGACGACGCAGCCTACGAGGCGCTCTTTCGTCAGCATGGGGCCTGGCGGGCGCGCACGATAGAAGAGTTTTTCGATATAGCCCATTGCCTGGCCGTTTCCGGCTTACCGACCAATACGCGGGTCGGCCTGCTGACCGTCTCTGGCGGGGTCGGGGCCATGATGGCGGACGATGCGGCCGAGGCGGGGCTCGACGTCGCCACGCTGCCACCCGCCGCGCAAGATCTCATCCGAGCCCGCGTGCCGCTTGCCGCCACCAACAACCCCGTTGACGTAACAGGCCAGGTAACGGCCGAACCCGGCCTGCTCGAAGCGGCTGCCCGCGTGATGCTGGGCGATGCCGGCCATGGCAGTCTGCTCATTTTCCTTGCCGCGTTTGGCAGCACACGCGCCATGCAGCACATTCAGCAAAAGTTGGCGGAGGACTTGCGGCGCGATTTTCCGGGGCGATTGGTGATGTTCAGCACGCTGGCCGACGCCACACAGCAGCGAGCGCTCGAGGCATTGGGATGCCTGTGCTTTCCTGACCCGGCCCGGGCGATCCGTGTCCTGGCTGCCATGGGTTTCTTCCACATGCAATTTCAACGGCCAGCGTCGGTGCCGAGTCCGGCCCGAGCGGCTGTTGCCCTGCGTCCCGGCCCGTATAACGAGGCCGATGCGATGGAACTGCTGCGTGATTTTGGAATACCCACCGTACCCATCCGTCACGCACAGTCCCGGGACGATGCGATTACCCATGCGTGCGCGATCGGCTTTCCGGTAGCGATGAAGGTGCTCTCTGCCAATATCATGCACAAGAGCGATGTTGGCGGCGTTGCCCTGAATATCCGCGATGTGGGCGAGGCCGGTGCCGCCCATGATCGAATCATGGCTGCGGTAGGCGCGGCGCAGCCCGCCGCGCATGTGGAGGGTGTGCTGGTTGCGCCTATGATTCGAGGCGGCATAGAGTGCATTCTCGGCGTGCGCCGGGACCCGGTCTTGGGCCCTGTAGTGATGCTCGGCACGGGTGGCGTGAATGTCGAGTTGCTGGGCGATGTGGCTTTCCGTCTCGCGCCGGTGGACCATCGGCAGGCGCGCGAAATGATCGGGGAGCTGAAGACGGCCCCGCTATTTTCCGGCTTTCGCGGAGCACCGCCCGCGGATGTGGCAGCTCTGGCCGATGCCATCGTGCAGGTCTCACATTTTGCGCTCTCGGCCGGCAGTGCGCTGGACTCGGTGGAACTCAACCCATTTGTTGTGCTGCCCGAGGGCCAGGGTGCGCTCGCCCTGGATGCGGTTCTGCAGACTTGTGCCTTGCCGCCCGTGTCTTCAGCCACCCGGCTAACGGTGATTGCCACCTTGCCGCTTTTCGAGATGGCGCGCATGCGTGCCTCGAACACTCCCCGCAAGCATGCCATTCAGGGCTTTGCCGGCGACAGCCCCGCATCAAGAATGCGCTGGGTGAACCAGTTCACGCATACTCGGCGATTGCGAAGCCCGCACGACAGGGAAGTCGTCACGCCGAACAATGACACGCTCTTCACGAACGCCTGGCTTGATCTTTCGGCGGGTCCGCTGGTCATCGATGTGCCGGAGATGGGTCAGCGATACTGGGTGCTTGGCTTTCTTGATGCCTGGACAAATCCATGGGCCTATGCCGGACGGCGGACCACCGGGGGCGATGCGCAACGTCTGTTTGTCCATGGGCCGGGCTGGACTGGGGATGTACCGGCCGGGATGCACCGCATAAGCGCTCCGAGCGACGATGTGTGGATCATTGGCCGCATCCTGGTGGACGCAAACCCCGCGGACCTTGCCAAAGTCCATGCTCTGCAGGATCGCTTTGCAATTCGCCGGCTCGATGCCGCCTCGGCGTTGTCGCGCATCGACAGCTTGCTTGAAGACCACGGCACCGGTGTGCCGGATGCTCATGAATACCTGCGTGTGCTGGAATCGATGCTGGCCCGCAATCCGTCGCCCGTTCCGCTGCCGGAATGGCCGCCGGCATTGGAGGAACTCCAAAACGCTTTGACCAATGTTTACACAGAACTGCGTGAGGTCGCGCAGCCTTCGAAGTTGGGTGGAGGCTGGACGACCGCCGTCGCCGTGCGAACCAGTTTCGGAGACGATATCGTGACGCGGGCGCGCGTGGCGCGCAACTGGATCGGAACACTGGGCATCGACGAGGCGATGTACATCATGGCTGAGGTGGATGCGGAAGGCGATGCACTCACCGGCGCGCGGCGCTATGTGCTGCGCTTTCCGCCTGGCGCCGGGCCGCAGGTGGGGGCATTTTGGTCGATTACCCTTTATCGCCGCAGCGATTGCCTGCTCGTGGCCAATCCTATCGGCCGGCACTCTATCGGCGACAGGACGCACGGTTTGCAGCACGATGCGGATGGCAGCCTGGGCATCTCGATCCAGGCTGACGATCCGGGGCCGGGAAAAAATTGGCTTCCTTCGCCAGCCGGAGAAGGGTTCTACCTGACCTTGCGGCTTTACCAGCCACAACGCGAGCACCTTGAAGGCACTTTCAATTATCCCCCGTTGCGGCGGGTGGGATGAAGCTGGAGAACACCGTGATGGAAAAGGACGTTCACGTCGTTTCCGCTCAGCCGCCTTCGAGCGGGTCTGGTCGGTTCAGGGAACAGGAAGGGAAATTATGTCAAAGCGATTGAAGGGCAGGGTGGCTATCGTGACCGGCGCCGGCGGCGGACTCGGGCGTACTCACGCATTGGAGCTCGCACGCCATGGTGCGCGAGTGCTTGTCAATGACTTGGGCGGCTCGGCGCAGGCCGTGGCCGACGAGGTATGCGAGGCGGGCGGTGAAGCCATCGCGTATGTTGGCAACGTGACGCGGTATGACGAGATGGAGGCCATGGCCGCCCAGGCTATCTCGAAATTCGGGCGTATCGACATTCTGGTGAACAATGCGGGCATACTCCGCGACCGGACGTTCTCCAAAATGACGCTCGATGAGTTTCGCCTGGTGTTGGACGTGCATGTCATGGGATCGGTGAATGCCACCAAGGCGGTCTGGCCCCGGATGCAGTCGCAAAACTATGGGCGCATCGTGATGACAAGCTCATCATCGGGCCTGTATGGAAACTTTGGGCAGTCGAACTACGGCGCCGCCAAGATGGCCTTGGTCGGCCTGATGCAGACTTTGTCGCTGGAAGGGGCCAGGCACAATGTGCGTGTGAATTGCCTGGCGCCGAGTGCTGTGACTGCGATGACTGCAGGCTTGCTGTCGCCGGAAGCGGCGGCGGTACTGACCCCGGAACGAGTCAGCCCGGGCTTGATCGCGTTGGTGGGCGATGATGCGCCCACGCGAATGATTCTTTTGGCCGGCGGTGGAAGTTTTGAATGTGCCCACGTCACGATGACACGCGGGATTCATATTGGCGACACGGACAGTCCCGCAGAGGCGCTGTCCGACCGAATGGCTCAAGTCCAGGCGCAAGCCGATCAGTTCATTCCGGCTTCAGGATGGGACCAGTCGCAACATGAGGTGGCGAAGGCTTTGGCCAAATCCGTCTGAATATTCCTCTGCGCCATTGAGTGGTCAATTCTGCAATCGGATAAATCAGTTTATATGTGAGGATGCTGGCGATGCCAGTGAGTCCTCTGTTGAAACTGATGCCCCAGGCGCAGCAGAGATCCCTCGGCGAACGGCCTGCCCACAAGCTGAATGCCGTTCGGCAGCCCGTTCGTGGTGAAGCCGGCGGGCAATGCCAGTGCCGGCAGTCCAAGGTAGTTGATGCCGCGCGTCCAATAGGAAAAATTGCCGAAGCGCGCCTCGATGTCGCTTTCGCTGCCGGTCGTGGTTTCCTTGATAGTGGGCACAGCACAGGGCAGCGTCGGCAATAGCAGGGCGTGCCCGTCACCCAGGTAGTTGGCCAGGAAGCGTGCCTGATACTGTCTGCGCAGGCGTAAGGCATCGACATATCGTGTCGCCGGGTACAACAAGCCGCGCTGGATGCGGCGTCGCACCTGGGTGCCATAAGCGTCGGAACGACTGGCCAGCCATTCGCCGTGGATCGATGCCGCTTCGACGCCGAGCACCAGCGTTGCCAGCGCGCCGGCTTCGGAAAGATCCGGCAAGGCCACGCGCCGCAGGGTTGCCCCGGCGCTGGCAAGATCGTTTGCCGCCTGTTCCACCAAAGCCCGCATCTCATCGGTCAGCGGTGCATCGGCGGGAAACTGCGGCACCATGATTACGTCGGCCCGAGTCAGGGGCCGATCGAGTCCGGCTTCATAATCGCGCTGCCGAGTGGCCAGGCAAGCCGGGTCGTTGGCATCCGGGCCGGACACCGCACTGAGCAGGCGGGCGCAGTCTTGCGCGGTCTGTGCAAGAAAGCCAACGCAGTCCAGGCTTGGCGACAAGGGCATGACGCCGTACGTCGATACGGCGTGCTGAGTGGGCTTGATACCCGTGACGCCGCAGGCCGCCGCTGGAATTCGCACCGAACCGCCGGTATCCGAGCCCAACGCGCCAAACACAAGGCGCGCGGCCACCGCGGCACCGCTGCCGCTGGAAGAACCGCCAGTCACGTGGTCCCGGGACCACGGATTCTGCCCATGACCCAGATGCGCGTTGAACCCCGTTGGGCTCATGGCGAACTCCGCCATGTGCAAGGCGCCGAGGTCCACGGCTCCGGCGTTCGCCAGACGCTGGATCACTGTGGCGGTATGGTCGGGGCGGAATCCGCCGAGGATCCGGCTGCCGCATTCGGCCAGCTCGCCTTCATGGAAGAACATGTCCTTGTGGGCCAGCGGCACGCCATGAAGGGCGCCGCACTGGGCGCCGCCATGTTTCTTTTGATCGAGTTGGGCTGCCTGCTCCAAAGTCTGTTCGCGTCTCGTGCGAACGAAGCCGTTGAAGCCAGTCATGGACGCTTCGACGCTTGTCAAACAGGCGCTTGCAAGCGCGTGCGCCGAACCATCGCGCTGGAGTTGCTCGGTCGCCTCGCAGAGCGATACCGCACTGGGCAGCGATGTTTTGATGTCAGCACTCATCGGCTTGCTCCGCGCGACGCATCGCACAAATGAAGTCGTCCTGTGTTTGCCACGTAAGCTGATGTGCGGCTTGCGATACGGCCTTTGTGACTTTCAATGCACCTGCCACGAGGTCGGCGGCGTCCGCCGGCACCAGCGGCGCGGCGCCAAAACTGGCTACCCATTGCTGTGAGGCATCCAGCAGGTCGGCACGGCCGCTTTGTTGATTCTCGGTGTCCATCGGTTTCTCCAGTTGGAAAGTATTTGCGGATCGTCCATGCCGTATCCACGCTTGCCTGGCCGTTTACCCTGGAGATTACCCACCCAGGAAAGAACGGCGCACCTCATCATCGCCCAGAAGCGCCGGCCCAGTACCGGTATGGCTGACCAGCCCCCGCTGGATTACGTAGCCTCTGTCTGCCAGTTCCAGTGCCGAACGGGCATTCTGCTCGATCAGCAGGAAGGTGATGCCGGCTGCCGCCCTGAGCTCGCGCAACTGTTCGAACATATTCCTGGTCAGAATCGGGGACAAGCCGACGGACGGCTCGTCCATGAGAATCATGCGTGGGTTGAGCATGAGCGAGCGGCCGATTTCCAGCGCTCGCCGCTCGCCGCCGGAAAGCGTCCCTGCGTATTGAGTCCGCCGCTCCGCCAATCGAGGGAACAAGTCCAGTATTTCGTTGATCCGTTTTTTCACCAGCGCTTTATCCCGGACGAGATACATGCCGAGTTCGAGGTTCTCGTAGACGCTCATCGATGGGAAAATCGTCGAAAGCTGGGGGACCATAGCTATTCCGGCTCGCAGCAAATCCTGCGGCGCCATCGATGTGACGTTCTGGTGTTCAAACAATACTTCGCCGAGGCGTACATTGATCAGGCCGTAAATCGCCTTGAATACCGTCGACTTGCCGGAGCCGTTTGGCCCCACGATGGCGACAATTTCGCCGCGGCGGACCTCGAGGTCGACTCCATGCAGAATGTCGAAGCCTCCATAGCCGGCGACGACACCCTTGAGGGCGAGCATGACTTCGCCCGGAAGCACTGCGGAACTGTTGGAAGGGTTCGCTTCAAGCGCCGAGGTAAGCAACGATGACCTCCTGATTATGTTGAATCTCTTCCGGTGACCCGTCGGCCAGGAGTTGCCCCTCGTTGAGCACCACGATTCGATCCGCGATCGAGAAGATGAACCCGATATTGTGTTCGACCACGATGAAGGCAACGCTCTCTTCCTGGTTCAGGACCTTGACGTAATGTTTCAGGGACTCGATCAGCGTGGGATTTACCCCCGATGTGGCCTCGTCCAGCATGACCAGGCGCGGCCTGGACATCATGGCCATCACGAGTTCCAGAAGCCGCATCTGGCCCCCTGAAAGATTGCCGGCGTACTCGTGAATCAACTGGGGAAAACCCATGAGTTCGATGAGGTCGGCCGCGCGCTGGCGGGTAGCGGTATCGGCGGGGCACAGCATGCCGCGCAAACCGACCCCTTTCCATTGCCGGCCCATCAGGGCGTTTTCCCAAACGGAGAGTTCGGGAAAGATCCTGACGTTCTGAAAGGTCCGGCCTATGCCGTTTCGGGCGACTTGCATGGCTCGCAGCTTTGTGACGTCGGCGCCATTGAAGATGATCCTCCCCGCGTCCATCGGAATGTCGCGCGAAAGGCAGCCCAGAAGGGTCGACTTGCCCGAGCCATTGGGACCGACCAGGCCAACGATCTCGCCGACGGCAACGTCAAAGTCCACTCCGTGCACAGCGCGGATCCCGCCGAAACTCTTTGTGATGCCTTGTGCCGAGAGCAAGGACGCGTTGTTGTTTTTCGCTCCCGCCTCGCCGGATAAGTTTCGATTAGTCATTGGTGACGATCCTGGTCGGAGCAGGGGAGACTGTGGGATGAGATAGATCGACGTGCGAGGAACCCCTGTGGCGTAGACGCCTGATCAACCGCCCCAGTACGGTTCTCTCACCTCGCTGGATGGTGCCGACAATGCCTTCGGGCATGAACAAAACAAGGACGATCAGGAAGACGCCGAACACCACCAGAAATGAGTTGCCCTGGTTGGCCCAAAGCGTGTCTCGCACAAGGAGGAATACAACGGAACCTATGACCGGGCCCCAGACCGTGCCCAAGCCGCCAAGCGTAGCCATGATCGCCACATTGATGAGGAAGCTATCGCGAAACATGATTCCGGGATCGATGAATGTCACCTCGTAGGCCCAGCATGCGCCGACCGATCCTGTAATGGCGGCCGAGAGGCAAAAGACGGTCAGTTTGAGTACTGTGGTGTTGACACCTCTGGCTTCCGCACCGTATTCGTCATCTTTGATCGCCAATAGAGAGAGGCCGAATTGCGAGCGCCGAAGCCACCATGCCAGCGACACGACCAAGACTGCGCCGATAAAGAACAGGTAATAGAAGAACGTTCGATCTACTTCAGAGGGCAGGATAAGCCCCTGTGCTCCTGCGGTCAGGGGCTTGGCAATCAGGGTCAGTTCCCGAATGGCCAGGAACAGGCCCAGCATGGCGATTGAAAAATACACGCCGCGTAATCGCAACAAGGGGTAGCCGATGATCAAGGCCAGGACTGCGGAGAAGAGGGCCGCCAGCGGTACGGTCGGCGCAAATGGCAGCCCGGCCTTTGCCACCAGAATTCCAGTGACGTAGCCGCCGACTCCGAAGAAAACACCGTGTCCGAAGTCCACATAGCCCGTGAAACCTGAAATGAAGTTCCAGCTGGACGACAGGATGATCCACATGAAGATCGTGCTCATTGTCAGCAGCACACTGTCATTGACTCCGAAGAACGGCACCACGCTCAGGCCCACCACCCCGGCAAGCACCAGAGCCAGCAATCGATAGCGGCCGATGCCTCTGGCACTGGGTCCGGCATCGTGGAGATCAATCGATCTCGCCTTGGCGGCTGGATTGCTCATGCGTTCACCCCGCGCAACTGGAAGATTCCTTTCGGACGAGTAGCCAGGACGATGACAACAAGAATGAAGGCAGCCGCTGTCCCGAGGCCAGTCCCGACATTGGGCACATAGCCGCTCAGCGCTGACTCGATGAGACCGACAAACATGGCGGCTGCCAGGGTTCCCGAGATACGGCCGCGGCCACCGAGAATCACGATGACAAAGGCCTTCAGGGTGAACAGGGGTCCCGAGAAGGGATAAAAGCCCTGGGTAACACTGAAAAGGGCTCCGGCGGCAACGGCGGCAGCGGTACCCACACCAAACGCGGCGCAATAGATGCGTGTGACGTCGATTCCGACAATACGCGCGGCCTCGCGGTTTTCCGCAGTCGCCCGCATCGCCTTGCCCGCCTTGGTGCGATTAAGAAATAGCGACAGCAGGCCGAGCAGGACAATGGCGGCGACGAGCATGACCAGCCTGGCTACCGAGATTCGATATCCCAAAAACTCAAGTATCGAGTTCGAATAGAAGGCGGTGGTCATCCTGGGGGTAGTCGTGAACACCAGTGTCAGCACGCCCTGGATTACGGCGGCCAGTCCAAATGTGATCAGCAGGGGCATCAATTCAGGCCTTTCGAGCACAGGAATGACGAGCAAACGTGAGACAGCCCAGCCGATGACGAATCCCAGGATGATCAGGATCGGCAAAACCGCGAGCACATCAAGGCCGAGATATTCATGAGCCATCCATGCGAGATAGGCGCCGATGACCAGGAATTCACCATGCGCAAGGTTGATCACGCGCATGATGCCGAAGATCATGGACAGTCCCTGGGCCATCAAGGCGTAGAAGCCCCCGAGGATGATGCCGTCAATAACGACTTGAATGAGTGTGTGCAAAGCTTGTCTCCATTCGCACTGCGGTCTGCCGAACTATAGTTCCAGATTTCCCTCAGCGGGCATTCCACGGTTTTAGCGGCTGGATGGGGGCCTCTGCGATGTCCAAAGGAGCGACGACGATCTGGTTGCCTTTTTCATCAAGTTGAATTGTCAGCATCTTGCGGTGGATGTTTGCGCCGGTAAGGCCGCTTGGATCGCCCGGGGCCGTGTAGGAGATCGGTCCGTAGAACGTGTTCGCCTTCAAACCTATGAGTGCCTGGCGCACTTTTTCTGTATCGATGCTGCCAGCCTTTTCAATCGCCAATTGAAGCGATAGCCCCGCCGCTGAAGCGCCGGCCGGCAGGTAGGAGGGGTTTGAACCGTACTTCTTGACGTAGGCATTGAAGTAGTCTTTGGCTGTTCCAAAGTACTTGTCCTTGAGGTTCTCGGTTGGGACCCACTGAGTCGGGGCCATTATGCCCTGTGCGGTGGCCGCGCCAAGCTGCTTGACGAAGGTGGCCTCTGTGGGAGCCTGGATCATAAGAACGTACGTCGGCGCCCAGCCGATGTCGCGCATGGTCCGCGTGGCGAGCAGGCCCATCAGGGTCGTCCCCGCTTCGACGAATGCGTCTGGATGCTTCGCCTGCATCTGGCGCATGGCGCCTGTGATATCCGTTGCATCGGCAGGCACGGTCTGGACGGACACGACCTTTATTCCCATGGCCTCGGCCTGCTTGACCGTGGCATTCTTGATGTCGGTCATGGGCGCGTCATCCGAATGCATCACGGCTATGGTTTTCACACCTTTCGCCTTGAGTGCGTCGAGGCCGCTGGTGGTGTAGCTGCTCGTCAGGCTCAGGGGACTGAAGACATACTTGTTCTTGTGATCGAACACGCTGTTGGCCGCCGCCGCACCCGCGAACATGATCTTCTTGTACTTTGCCGCGATGGCCGACGTTGCGATAGTCAGGCCGGACGAGTACGGGCCAAAGAGGAAATCGACCTTGTCCTCGCTGATCAGGCGTTGAATGAGTTTGATGGCGGTCTCGGGTTCCGACTGATCGTCATAATAGATGATCTGAACCTTGCGCTTGGTGCCGGCTACGTCGATGCCGCCCCGCGCATTGACCTCGTCGGCCCACATTTCATAACCGTGTTTGGTCGAATGGCCCTCGATGGCGAACTTGCCGGTGTCCGATACCGCGGCCCCGATTTTGATGGGGCTGCTTTCGGCGGCGTTCGCGGTTTTTCCGTAGCCGGCCACGAAAAGGGAACTGGCAAGGACGGCTGTGGTAGCAATGCTTAAAAGTCGAATCATGATGTGGCCTTACTGAGGGAGGCTGGGGGAAATGCACAGAGGATAGTGCGGCCCAACAGGTTTGTCGAAGACGAGAGCGGATTGCGGGCGGTCTGTGGCAGGAGCACCTGGATCGGTGGAGATCTGGGTAAGTAATCCAGGGGATGCAAATCGCGGCGGTTTGGTGGTTTCGGTCATGCTGTTCTCTTGGAATTGATATTTATTACATCCGAATGTCCGGACATTATGGGTTTCACAAAATGTCTTGTCAATACTTATTCGCGCTTGCCTTTCGATGTGCTGGACTGATCATGTCTGAGCTTGCTTCGGAGGGTTTTCCGGAACTTGCGTTTTACCGTGATTCCCGTAGTTTTATAGTCAGTACCGTAATAGCGGATCATGGCCGAAACTGGCGTCATTGTTGGCTTTTCGATCAATCTGTCAAGTGATGGTGTGGAGCCTTTCCAGCCTGATGCGGGTGCTCGTAGTGCGTGGAATGGGCGCAGAATTTGAAACCCTAAACTCGTCGAAAAAACGATATAAGTATTGACAAGATATTTTGAGAATCACATAATGTCCGGACATTCGGATGTAATAACATTAACCCCACGAGAACGATATGGCCGAAACGACCGCTCCCACCCGCCACCGCTCCAGCCTTGGGCGCTATCTTGAAGACTTCGTCGTCGGCGATGTCTACGAACACTTTCCCGGCAGAACGATTACCGACACGGATAACATCCAGTTTTCCCTCCTCACCATGAACAACCACCCTATGCACTGCGACCACGCCTTCGCCGCCAAGAGCGAGTTCGGCAAGCCGCTGGTGAACAGCGGCCTCACGCTCGCAATCGTTCTCGGCATGACTGTTGCGGACGTAAGCGGCAAGGCCATCGCGAACCTGGGCTGGACCGACATCAAGCTCACCGCTCCCGTACATCCAGGCGACACTGTGTACGCGGAATCCGAGGTGCTCGAGAAACGCGAATCGAAGTCGCGCCCGACGCAGGGCATTGTTACCGTTCGCACCATCGGCAAGAAGGCCGATGGCGTCGTGTTCATGTCCTTCGTGCGCTCTGTCCTCATTCCCAAGCGAGGCCACGCAGTATCAGCCTGAACAATTAACCGTATATCCCGTGGCGCTCATGCTCATCACCTACATCCCCGCCATCTCACTCGTGCTTGTGTAGCAACCGGAAAGGACCCGCCATGAATGACATGTCAATCCACGCCGATACCGTATCGGAAGCCGTCGCGCAAGATGCGACCATCGCCGCCACACTGGCGGCTTTCGCTGAAAGCCTGCGCCCCGAGGCGATTCCCGCCGCCGTCATCGAACGGGCCAAATACCTTATTCTCGATGCGGTGGGCATAGCGCATGCCTCCACCCGCTACGAGTTCGCACACCGTTCGCTTTCGGCGGCCACCGAGCTATCCGCGGGAATGGGCGACACACCGGTAATTGGCCTGTCAGCGCGGCTGCAGTTGCGCGACGCGATGCTCATGAACGGTATCCTCGTGCATGGCCTCGACTTCGACGATACGCATTCGCAAGGCGTCATCCACTCGACCGCCGCCTGTTTTCCCACCGCGCTTGGCGTGGCGGCCCATGCCGGGCTGGGCGGCCTGGACCTTCTTGCCGCCTATGTGGTGGGCATGGAGGCGGGCACGCGCCTGGGCTCGGTCGCCAAGGGCGGCTTCCACCAGATAGGTTTTCATCCAACGGGGCTGGTGGGCGCGTTCTCCGCCGCGCTCGTCGCCGGCCGTCTGTTCGGTCTTAACGTCCAGCAGCTCTCCATGGCGCAAGGCATCGCACTGAGCACGGGCTCGGGCAGCCTCGAGTTCCTTAACGATGGCGCATGGACCAAGCGCATGCATCCCGGATGGGCCGCGGGCGCCGGCTTCACCGCGGCCTCACTGGCGCGCCACGGTTTTGTAGGCCCCAAGCAGGTCTATGAGGGCCGCTTCGGTCTTTTTGCGAGCCACCTCGGCCAGTACGCCAAGGACATCGACCTTTCGCTCGCCACGGCCGGGCTGGGCGAAGTCTGGGAAACCGCCAAGGTCGCGGTCAAGCCTATCCCCGCCTGCCATTTCACGCATGCCTGCGCCGACGCGGCCGCCATCCTGCGCGACAAGCATGGCCTTAAGGTCGCCGACATTCGTTCGGTGCGCGCGCTCGTGCCGGGGGAAGTCGTGAAGACAGTTTGCGAGCCGGTGGCCACCAAGAAGCGGCCGCAGAACAGCTATGACGCGCAGTTCAGCATTCCCTACATCGTCGCCACGGCGCTTGCCCGCGGCAGTTTCGGCCTGGCGCACCTGGACGGCGAGGCGCTCGCCGATCCGGAAGTGCTGGCTCTCGCGCAGCGGGTCGAGTACGAAGTCGATCCCGACTCTCCGTTTCCGAAGTACTACTCGGGCGAGGTTATCGTAATGACCCACGACGGGCGCGAGCTGCGCCATCGCGAGGAGATAAACCGCGGTGCCGTCGACCGCCCGATCTCCGGCCCCGATATCGAGAAGAAATTCATGGACAACATGGCGCTTGCCGTGTCCAGAAGCCGCGCCGAGCAGGTGCGCGATCTTGTGCTCGGCATGGACCGGGGCATGCATGCCCGCGACCTCGCCGAAGGCCTCGCTGCCCGCGGTTGAGTATCCCCTACATTATGCAAAAGAGAAAACGCCCATGACACCGGAACAGCAAGAAAACGAACAGATGATCCTCGACTCGGTCGACAGATTCCTCGAGGCTGAGGTGCGCCCGCATGCCCACCGGCTCGAGGCGGCGGACGAGTATCCTCAGGAGATCGTGGACAGGATGAAGGAGCTGGGTCTGTTCGGCTGCATCATCGACCCCGAGTACGGCGGCTTCGGTCTGTCCACTTCGACCTACGCGAAAATTATCGAGCGCATGGCAGCGGTGTGGATGAGCGTTTCCGGCATACTCAACTCGCACCTCATCATGGCAGCGGCCGTGCAGCGTAGCGGGACGGAAGAGCAAAAGCGCTACTACCTGCCCAAGTTCGCCACCGGCGAGCTGCGCGGCGGTGTGGGACTGACCGAACCCGACGCCGGGACCGACCTTCAGGCCATCCGCACCGTCGCCGTGCGCGACGGCGATCACTATGTTGTGAACGGCGCCAAGACCTGGATCACCAACAGCATGTATGGCAATACCATTGCGCTGCTGGTGAAGACCGACCCGCAGGCGCAGCCGCGCCACAAGGGCATGAGCCTGCTCATTGCCGAGAAGGGGCCGGGTTTCAAGGTTGCGAGGAAACTAGAGAAGATGGGCTACCGAGGCATAGACACCTGCGAGCTCGTGTTCGAGGACTACCGTGTCCCGGCCGACCGGCTGATCGGCGGCATCGAGGGCAAGGGCTTGCAGCAGGTGCTCAGCGGCCTGGAGCTCGGACGCATCAACGTAGCGGCTCGTGGGGTGGGCGTGGCGCGTGCGGCGCTGCAGGATGCGGTCGCTTACTCACAGACGAGAAAGACCTTCGGAAAGCCCATCTGCGAGCATCAGGCCATCCAGCTCAAGCTCGGCGAAATGGCTACCCGGGTGGAAGCCTCGCGATTGCTGGTGGAATCAGCGGCCAGCGCCTACGACCGTGGGGATCGTTGCGACATGGAGGCCGGAATGGCCAAGTATTTCGCCACCGAAGCGGCGATGGAAAACGCGCTTGAGTGCATGCGCATCCACGGCGGCTATGGCTATTCGAAAGAATACAACGTCGAGCGTTATTTCCGGGATGCGCCATTGCTGCTCATCGGCGAGGGTACCAACGAGATGCAGCGGATCATCATCGCCAAGCAACTGATAGAACGGAACCCATCATGAGCCTGCCACTTACCGGTGTTCGAATCATTGCCGTCGAGCAGTACGGCGCGGGCCCCTTCGGCACGCAGCACCTGGCCGACATGGGCGCGGAAATCATCAAGATCGAGAATCCGGCCGAGGGTGGAGACGTAGGCCGGCTGGTCGGTCCGCACTATTTCGGGCCGGGCGACAGTCACTTCTTCGAGGCCTTCAATCGCAACAAGAAGAGCCTGACGCTCAATCTCAAGCACCCCGAAAGCCGTGCCGTGTTCATCGATCTGGTGAAAAGCGCCGACGCCACCTTCGACAACCTGCGCGGCGACCTCGCGGGCAAACTGGGCCTTACCTACGCAGATCTTGGCGTGCACAATCCAGGCATCGTCTGCGGGCACCTGTCGGCCTATGGGCGAACCGGCCCGCGCGCCGCATGGCCGGGATACGACTACCTCATGCAGGCCGAGGCCGGCTACCTTTCCGTCACAGGCGAGCCCGAAGGCCCGCCCGCACGTTTCGGCCTGTCCATCGTCGACTTGATGACCGGCGTCACTGCGGTGATGGGGCTGCTGGCGGGCATCATCGACGCGCGCGCCAATGGCAAAGGGCGCGACATCGACGTGAGCCTGTTCGACGTTGCGCTCACCAACCTGAACTATGTGGCCGCCTGGTATCTCAACGACGGTGTGCGGGTCAAGCGCGAACCGCGCTCGGCGCACCCTTCGCTCACTCCCAGCCAGCTTTACCGCACGCAGGACGGCTGGCTTTTTGTGATGTGCAACAAAGAGAAGTTCTGGCCCCTGCTCGCGCAGGCGATCGGCAAACCAGAGTGGGCGACACATCCCGACTATGCGAACTACAAGGCTCGCCTGGCCAATCGCGAACAACTCACGCACGACCTCGACGCGGTTCTGGGCACGGCAAGCACTGCCCAATGGCTGGAACGGCTGTCCGGCATCGTGCCGGTGGCCCCTGTGTACGATGTGGCCGAGGCTCTGGACAACCCGTTCGTGCACGAGCAGGGTTGCATCATGGAAGCCCCCCATCCCGCACGCGGGACCATCCGCACGCTCGCCTCGCCGGTCCGTTGTTCCGGTGGCGCGGAGAAGATCGGCATCGCGCCGACGCTCGGAGAGCACACAAGGGAGCTTCTGCGCGGGATCGGTTACGATGAAGATCGTATCGACCACCTGTCCCGATCCGGAGCCCTCTGAACGTGCAACCTTCCTCCCCCCCGCTCGCGCATCAACCCCAGTATGCACTGGTCGCGCAACGCCTCATTGAGGACATCACCAGCGGCCGCTACCCTGTGGGGAGCCTCCTGCCCCCCGAACTCGAGCTGTGCACGCAGTTCGGGGTGAGCCGTCATACGGCGCGTGAGGCTATCCGGCGATTGCAGGAACGCGGGTTGGTCACTCGCCAGCGGGGGATAGGCACTACAGTGAAAGCAAGCCGGGTAGAGGGCCGCTATGTCCAGACCACCGCAACGATCGCGGACCTGCCGCGTTACGTCGAAGACACGCTGCTCGTCACCACGCAGGCCGAGGAGATGATCGCGGATGAGGCTCTTGCCGAGCTCCTGAAGTGCCCGCCCGGGCAGCGCTGGGTGAAGGTGACAGGCTTTCGCCATGTCAACAAGGGGAAACTCCCGATGGCGCTCACCGATATCTACATCAACGCGGCCTACGGGGGCATTCGTAAACTCATCGGCACGATGAAAGTGCCTGTCTACACTATGATCGAGAGGCAGTACAGTCTGACCATCGTTGAGGTGCAGCAGGAGATCAGCGCCACTATCATCAACTCGGTCGACGCCAAGCGCCTGAGCGTTAAGCCGGGCTCGGCGGGCCTTGTCGTAACGCGCCGCTATTTGAATGACAATGACCGCATTATCGAGGTGGCCGTGAACCTGCATCCGGCCGACCGTTTCTCCTATTCGATGTCGATGCGCCTCCATATGCCGGCCGATGCGGATGCGTAGCTCCTGGTTTCCGCTGGCCGTGACGCTCGCGGTGCAGGTCCTCGTGGCGATGTCGGTGGTGACGGTGCCTGTGCTGGCACCGGCCGTGGCGGCCGAGACCGGTGTTTCGGCCAGCCATGTGGGCCTCTTCATTGCCATGGTGTATGGCGCCAGCATGGCTGCAAGCCTCGCGTCAGGCCCGCTGGTACAGCGTTTTGGAGCCATACGCCTGAGCCAGGCCTGCCTGGTGGCCTGCATGGTCGGGCTGGCCTGCGTGGCTACGGGGGTGCCCATCCTGTTCGTCGTGGGCGCCATGTTCCTGGGCATGGGTTATGGCCCGGTTACGCCGGCCAGCTCGCATATTCTCGCCAAGAGTACGCCTCCGGAGAGGATGTCGTTTATTTTTTCGCTGAAACAGACCGGTGTGCCGATCGGTGGCGCGCTGGCCGGCGCGCTGGTGCCGGCGCTGGTGCTGTGGGGCGGCTGGCGCGTGGCCGCGCTGGCGGTGGCCGGGGCTTGCCTGGCCACCCTCATCTCCGCCCAGCCCATGCGCGAGGTGCTCGACGCCGACCGCGACCCGGCTCGGCCGCTGGCGATCTCCAGCCTCGCGGGGCCCCTGCGCTTCACTCTGGGTGACCCGATGCTGCGTTGCCTGGCCATCTGCTCGTTTTTCTTCGCGGCGCTGCAGCTGTGCCTCATCACCTTCCTCGTTACGCACCTCACGCTGAACGTCGGTATTTCATTGGTTGCGGCGGGGCTCATGCTCGCTGCCGCGCAAGCCGGCGGCGTGGTCGGGCGCATTGCGTGGGGTGTGTTTGCCGACCGCTGGGGCCGGCCCATGTGTCTGCTTGGCCTGATGGCCGTGGGCATGGGGGCGGCTGCGGTTGCGACGGGGCGTTTCACGCCGCAGTGGCCGGCCGTGTCGGTTGCCCTGGTGTGCGTGGCCTTCGGTGCTACTGCGATCGGCTGGAACGGCGTCTACCTTGCGGAGGTGGCACGCTTCGCTCCCCCCGGCAAGGCCGGCGACGCTACGGGCGGAGCCCTGGTATTCACCTACGCCGGCGTTCTCTTTGGTCCGCCGGCGTTCACGTTTCTCATTGAAGGAGGCGTGAGCTATGCGTCGGCGTTCGTGGTGCTCGCCATGCCGGCGGTTGCCTGCGGGTTATGGCTGTTTTGGCGGGATGGGCATCGAAAGGAGTCCGGGCGCGGCGCGCCCGGCAAACCGGAGAACGGATGATGGATCGGTCTTACTTGTTTGTGCCGGGCAATCGGCCGGAGCGATTCGACAAGGCATATGGCGCGGGAGCGCACGCGGTGGTCGTGGACCTGGAAGACGCGGTGGGTCCGGCCGACAAGGCGGCCGCAAGAGCGGCGGCGCGTGCCTGGCTCACAGCAGAGAAACCCGTATGGCTGCGCATCAACGGCCCTGAAAGCGAGTGGTTTGCCAGCGATCTCGACATGGTGGCGCTTGTCGGAGTGAAGGGCGTGATGCTTCCAAAGGCCGAGGACGCCGCAGCCATCGCCGAAATCCGTGGCCGGATGCGTGCGGGCGCGCGCATCATCCCGCTCATCGAGTCGGCTTTGGGCCTGTGGCGAGCCGAGGCTATCGCTTGCGCGGAAGGCGTCGAGCGCCTCGCTTTCGGGTCCGTCGATTTCCAGCTGGACACCGGAATTACCGGCGAGGGCGAGGAGCTTCTCTTCGCGCGTTCGCAACTCGTGCTTGTCTCGCGGGTGGCGGGCCGCCTTGCGCCGGTGGATGGCGTGACGGTCGCCCTGGACGACGATGCCGTGCTGCGCGAAGACGTGAAGCGCGCGCGGTCCCTCGGTTTTGGGGGCAAGCTCTGCATTCACCCGAAGCAGGTGGCAGGCGTGAACGAGGGCTTTCGGGCCTCCGATGCGGACCTTGCATGGGCCCGTCGCGTTCTCGAAGTGGCAGACGCCGCTGCCAATAGCGCGGTTCGTCTCGATGGCAAGCTTATCGATCGGCCGATCATAGATCGGGCGCGCGCAATCCTCGCCACTGTGGAAGAGCCGTGATATCAAGCTGAGCCAGCCTCGTTTCCGAGCGCCTGGGAAGGTTCATGCCACTGGGAATATGTGCCATGTTTTACGCCCTGAATGCTCAGATACGACATGGGTTCTTCGTCCGTCGCGCCATGGCGATGCGCCTCGTCCGGCGCCAGCCATACCACGTCGCCGGCATTGGCGCGGAAGATGCCTCCGCCTTCGCGCTGAACCAGGCAAACCCCCGAAAGAATATACAAGGTCTGCCCCAGGGGATGGCTATGCCAGTGGGTCCACGTCCCGGCTGCGTAATGGGCTTTCATCACGGTATTTTCGTGATCGGCCTGCGATGACAAAAACATTTGCGTAGCAAGCTTACCGGTGGCGATACCCGCGTCGGCCGGTATGGCGCGTACGTCCCAATCGTATACGACTGTCAGCAATGCAGGCAATTTCAGGCCAGTCATGATATGTCCTCCTCTGTCGCACCTTCGAGCATTTGCGCCAGGCCTTTTCCAAATGACCACTCATCGCGCCGCGAGGTCGAAATAATGACCATGATGTCGTCGGGACGAATGCCAGGATTTGCCTCCAGGCGGCGGGCCAGCGTTTGGAAAAAGCGTTTTTTCGTTTCCGTGGAACGCGGCTTGCCGGTTGTCAGGGCGATATAGACAAGATCCGCACTCCGATCCATATCCATATAGTGCGGGTCGAAAATAATGTCGTCCCGGTCGTGCTGGTGGATCACCTGGAATCTGTCGTTGGGCGGCACGTCGAACGACTCGACCAGCGCGGCATGCAACTGATCGCTTAGGGCCCGCAGGTAATCGCGCGATTTGCCCCGCGCCAGTGAAATTCGTGCAAAAGGCATGATAATTTCTCCGTGAAAAGTGTTGATGCAGGAATCTTATAGCGCTATATTGTTTTAATAAATCAAATTATTATTCATTGATAGTTCAGTATTTTGGAATTGATATGGCCTTACATAACCTGGATATCAACGCGCTGCGCACGTTCGAAACCGGCATGGCGCTGGGCACCTTCGCCAAAGCATCCGATCGCATCGGGCGTTCGCCGGCCGCCGTCAGTGCCCAGTTGAAAAAGCTCGAGCAGCAGACCGGCGTCGCACTTTTCCAGAAAGTCGGCCGCAGACTGGCACTGACCGAAGCAGGCGAAACCCTGCTTAGCTACGCACGCCAAATTTTGGCGGCCAACGATGCGGCGCTAACCGCCATACACAGCACGCAAGCTCGAGGCAAAGTCCGCCTGGGGCTGCAGGAAGACCTGGGGGAACGAGTATTGACCGATGTGCTGGGGCGGTTCGCCCGAGCCCACCGCGGCATGCGTATCGAAACCCGCGTATGCCGCAACGCCGAACTGATGGAGCGTGTAAATCGCGGCGAACTGGATTTGGCCGTTGTGTGGGGCGATGGCGGGGCCGCGCCCTATCGCGAAAAGCTGGCCGAATTGCCTATGATCTGGATAGGCGGCGTCAATAGTCCGGCGCCCGATCCGGGCGGCGCGGCCGAGCCCTTGCAACTAGTCGCGTTCGAAAACCAATGCCTGTTCAAGACGGCCGCGATGGAAGCGCTGAGCAAGACCGGAATAGACTGGGATGTGTCGTTTACAAGCTCCAGCCTGAATGGCCTGCTGGCCGCGGTCGCCGCTGGACTGGGTATTACCATCCGCACTTCCATTGGGCTGCCGCCGCAGGTTAGGGGCCTTAGTCCATCAATGAGTCGCCTGCCGCGTCTACCCAAAGTCGAACTGACCATGATCGCCGCCCGCCCCGATCACGAGGCTGCCGTGGCGTTCCTGATCAATGCCTTGCGCACCGCCATCCAGGATTATCTGTTGTGATAACTCTGAAATCCGTCGTGGTAGGTGCCATTTTTTGCGGAATACATGGCCTTGTCGGCGTGTTTGAGGAGTTGTTGCTCGCCGTCCCCATGGTCTGGATAGAGTGCGATCCCGATGCTCGGCACGATGTTCAGGTCGTGGCCATCTATGCTGATGGGGTGGCTTAGCGCGCTGCGGATTTTTTCCGCCACCAGCGCCGCCTGCTCAGGTAATGATGTATGTTGGAGCAGCACCACAAACTCGTCGCCGCCGACACGGGCGACTGTATCCGATTCGCGCACGCAGTGCTTCAGGCGCTCGGCAACCTTTTGCAGCAATAGGTCGCCGACGGCATGGCCCAGGGTATCGTTGACCTGCTTGAATTTATCCAGATCAATGTAAAGCAGGGAAAATCGCCCTTGTTCGCGTCGCGCCGTTGCCAGCGCGACTTTCAGACGATCGTACAGAAGCCCGCGGTTGGGGAGGACGGTCAGTTGATCGTACTGCGCCATGTGCCGCAGTCGAACCTGCATTTGTTGGCGCTCGATGACGGTGGCAATCTGGGTCGAGACGAACTGCAGCAGTTCCTGATCCTTTTCGCTGTAGCATACGCCGCCTGGATAGCTCTTGACCACCAGCACTCCGATTGTGCCCTTGTGCGATTTGAGCGGGACACCCAGCCAGCAGAGCGGGTTCGTGCCCACGGAGACTCGCAGCTCCTGCAGGCGAGTGGTCATTGTTTCTGGAGTCAGCAGAAGCGGCTGCCCGGTACGGATAATCTCTGCGCAGAGCGTTCCCGCGGCAGGCCCGGACGGCTTGGGTGTTTGCTCGCGCTCATCCACATAATATGGAAAACTCAGTTGGCCTGTTTCTTCGTCGTACAGAGTAACGGAAAAATTGTCCGCATGCAGCAGCGCGCCGACGATCTGGTGAATGCGTTTAAACAGTGTGGGCAGATCCTCGGCGGCGTACGCGGCTTCGGAAATGGAATAGAGCGCCGCCTGCATGGACTCGGCTCGTTTGCGTTCGCTGATGTCACGCGCAACCCCGATCCGCAATTGGTCGGCCGCCGACCAGCGCGCCGACCACATGATGTGGACGACTTGCCCATCTTTGCGAATGTAACGGTTCTCAAAATGCAGTTGAGGGCGGCCCGACATGACGTCGTTCACCGAGCTCCGGGTCATCTCGCGATCTTCCGGCAGCATCATGTCGAACATGTTTTTGCCGATCATTTCTTGCGGCGTATACCCAAAAATACGCTCGCACGCGGCGCTGGCGAAAACGACACGGGCATCGACATCGACCCCAAAGACGGCATCCATCAGGAGGTCGATGAAGCTGGCCAGCGGCGTGTAGATGTTCGTTTCCATGGGGAAATTATAATGAGGTGATCCAGCCAACGCTTGTTAGACGCCATTGAACCTCATTTCGTGGCCCATCGACAACACTAAGGCTGCGAACGGTACCAAGCCAGGCCGGCCAGGGCCAGGGCATCGATGGAATCGGTAATTGCCACGCCCAGCCCGCCGCGCAGCGGATGCGGCAGCGCCAGAGGCAATTCCGTGCAGCCCAGCACGACCGCGTCCACACCCTGCTCGCGCAAATACGCGACGCACGCAAGGGCGGGGTGGAGCGCTTCGGCCAAACGATTGTTTTTGACCAGGCGTATCGAATCGGCGCAGCCACCCTCTATCAGCGCGGCAGGGGGTATTACCGGCTCATAGCCTTGTGCCCGCAGTTCGTGTTGATACAGCCCCAGCCTTAACGTAGTGGCGGTGCCCAATACCCCGATGCGGCCTTTGGCGATACCCCGGCGGCGCAAATCGTCGATCACCGCCTGCACAATATGCAGTACCGGCACATGGGTCGATGCGGCCAGCTGTTCGTACCAAAGATGCGCTGTGTTGCAGGGAATCACCAGCGCGCGGGCACCCGCTTCCACCAACCGTTTCACGCCATTTTCCATCCATGGCAGCGGGTCCTCGCCATGTCCCGCATGCCCGGCGGGGCGATCGGGCACGCGGGGATCATTCCATAAGATCGCGGGAATATGCTGCTGGTCGCATTGGCTTTCGGTCAGGGCAATCAGACGCTCCATGAACGTGGCCCCTGCCAGAGGCCCCATACCGCCCAGCACGCCCAGGAAATGGCCTTCGAATTGATTATTGGTCATGGTATAGCTTCAGTAGTGCCCCGATCACCATCGTCAGGGCGACCCGCTTCGCGGACAAGAAATTGTCGCATGCCGGTGGCTCGGACGACTTGAAAGGGAAAGCCGTGGTTTTCACATAGGCATCAGCTATATCAGGTGCTTGAAGTCCGGCCTTATTATTTGGCGGCCCGGCCGGTCAAGCCCTGGGTGTTTTGTCAAAAACGGCCCGATAGCCGAACAGGCCTGCGGAACCTCCGGTGTGGATGAACACCACGTTTTCGCCCTTCTTGAAATGGCCGGAACGGATCAGGCCGATCAGTCCAGCCATGCCTTTGCCCGAATAAACCGGGTCGAGCAATATGGCTTCGAGTTCAGCGGTCAGGCGCACCGCCTCGATCATCGAGTCGGTTGGAATGCCGTAACCCTCGCCCACGAAGTCCGAATTGGCGACGATGTCGGCGCGCTCCACCGACGATGCGGGCAGCCTCATGTAATCGAGGGTGGACTGCACCAGTTTCCATACGTTTTCTTCTTGCTTCTGCTTGGGTGCGCGTACGCTGACGCCATAGACGGGAATCCCGCTATTGCTTGCGCGCAAGCCAACGACCAGGCCGGCCTGAGTGCCGGTGCTTCCTGTTGCGTGAACCACATGATCAATACGCATACCGGTTTCAAAAGACTGATTCAGCAGTTCTTGGGCACAAGCCACGTAACCGAGTGCGCCAATAGGCGTGGATCCGCCGCCGGGAATAACGTAGGGCTTGCCGCCGGCGCTGCGCAATTCCGTGGCCAGCGACTCCATGGCCTGTTGCATGTCGGTGCCCGAGGGCAGGCGCGCGACGATTTCGCCACCCATCAAGCCATCGAGCATGACATTGCCCGAATGCTCGTAATCGTCGGTGGCGTCGCTTACTCGCTGTTCGAGCAGAATCTTGCACTTCATGCCCACGCGGGCCGCGGCAGCAATGGTTTGACGTGCATGGTTGGACTGCACCGCGCCTTGCGTAATCAGGGTGTCCGCACCCTCTGCAATCGCCTGCGCCACCAGAAATTCGAGTTTGCGCGTCTTGTTCCCACCCGTCGCTAGACCCGTGCAATCATCGCGCTTGATATATATATTCGGCCCATCGAGATGCCGGGTCAGGTTCGGCATGAATTCAAGCGGTGTGGGGAAGTGTCCCAAACGTACGCGGGGATAGGCGGCAAGCTGCAACATTGTGAACTCCTGGATAGAAAGTGGCCCTTATCATATATGGAGATAATGACGTTGCCCAATGCTATGTTTTTAGAGCATTATGTCTTTTTTGCATAGGCAAGGCAGGCCGATGAAACAACTCTGGATCGAAGATTTCCTGACACTGGTCGAGGCAGGCACTTTTTCCCGTGCCGCGAAGCTGCGCCATGTGACCCAGCCGGCATTTTCTCGTCGTATACAGCTGCTTGAAGCATGGTTGGGTGTGGAACTGGTCGATCGCAGCATTCAACCCATGCGCCTGACCGCTGTAGCCGAACGGCATGTTCCGGCATTTCGCGCACTATTGCGCGACCTCGGCCAGTTGCGCAGCCGCATGCAATCCGAGCATAACGGTTCGGCACGGATCGTACTTGCCACGCAGCACTCCCTGACCATGACGCGGCTGCCCGCTTTGCTGGAATTGCTGATCCAGAACCACGGCCCAAGGATCGATTTCAATGTGCGTTCGGAAAACCGCGACGAATGCGTGGCGCTTTTCATGCGTGGCGAAGCCGACCTGTTGTTGTGCATGGAAGAAAAAGACGATTCCCTGTACAAGCTGGTACCCGAGTCTTTGCGCTTGCCATTCGGGCAAGAAAAATTGGTGCCGCTGAGCGTGCCCGGAAAGAAGGGAAGGGCATTACATGCGCCGCGAGCCGGAAAGCCGCTTAATCTATTGGCGTTCCCTCCGGACAGTTTCCTGGGCCGAGTTATGCATGAGCGGATTTTCAACACATTATTGCATCACCACAATGTTGAAATCGTCCACGAATCGGTTTTTCTGGCCGGGGTAAAGGAAATGTTGCTGGCCGGCCTGGGCATGGCCTGGCTGCCCGAAAGCCTTGTCGAACGCGAGCTGAAATCCGGGGCTCTGGTCACCTTGACCGCCTTAGGCGGTGTATTCAAACCCGTCACATTGCAGTTGGGCCTGTATCGCGGCCCCCATTCCAGCTATCCCGAAGCCATGGACCGAATCTGGACAATGTTGAGCAAATCGAAAGGCTAAGCGGCGATTGCCAATTAGGTTTGACTTGAACAGAATGGCCAACGCAATGGCGTCAATAACACGGGGCAGATACGCGAGCGATATGCGCAATAGCTGCGCGAGACAAGGCTTGCCCGTTGCTCCAGACTAGTTTTCTGGAATTATGGGCAAGGTACGATGCACGGTGCCGCCTAGCGCGTCGACCGCCACGATCACGGGCATGTTGTGAACTTCGAATTCGTAGATGGCTTCCATGCCCAGGTCATCGAATGCAACGACGCGGGCGGAACGTACAGCCTTTGAAATTAGATAGGCGGCACCACCCACCGCCGTTAAGTAGGCTGATTTGGCGTGCTTTATGGCCGCAATAGCTGTTGCGCCGCGCTCGGCTTTTCCTATGGTCGCCAGCAGCCCGGTTTTCTCGAGCAGCGCGGGCATGAATTTATCCATGCGGGTGGCGGTAGTGGGGCCGGCCGGGCCAACCGCTTCGTTGCCAACCGGATCGACAGGGCCTGTGTAGTAGATGGCCCGATTGCGCAGATCGACAGGCAGAGGAAGGTTTTTCTCAAGCAGATCGGCAAGACGTTTGTGCGCGGCATCGCGCGCGGTCAGCAATGTACCTGAAAGCATCAGCGCATCACCGGCGCGCCAGCTTGCTACTTGTGCCTGAGTCAATGTATTCAGGTTCACAGACTTGCCGTTCTGCATTGGCAGCGCATCGGGCACGTCATCCCAAAGCGCCGGGTCGGGGGGAGTGAAGGTGGCGGGCCCTGATCCGGTCAATAAAAAGGAGGTGAAGCGGGTGGCTGCGCAGTTGGGCACAATCGCCACCGGAAGCAGCGCCGCATGAGAGGGCGCTTGCTCTATTTTTATATCAAGTACCGTTGTCAGCCCCCCCAGTCCCTGGGCTCCAATACCCAGGGCATTGATGCGTTCGAAGAGTTCGAGCCGCAGCGAATCCACATCGTTTTTAGGTTCGTGTTGCCGCAGTTCGTGCATATTTATCGGGGCGAATAAAGACCGCTTGGCCATGAGCATAGCCTGTTCCGGACTGCCGCCTATGCCAACGCCAAGAACTCCCGGCGGGCACCACCCGGCTCCCATTCCAGGCAATTGATTGACTATCCAGTCGGAAATCGAATCGCTGGGATTGAGCATGGCGTAACGCGCCTTGACATCGCCGCCGCCGCCTTTGGCGGCTACAAGCACTTCCAGCGTATTGCCTTCCACCAGCTCTGTGTGAACGATGGCCGGTGTATTGTTGCCGGTGTTGATCCGGCTACTCAATGGCCCATGGATCATGGACGCCCGCAAGGGATTGGCCGCGCAGGTATAGGCTTCGGCCACCGCCTGATTGGCCAGTGCCTGCAGGCTGCGTGTGCCGCCGGTGTGGCCGGTGTCTTGAATGCGCGCGTCCATGCCCATCCGGAAGAATACATGAGCCACGCCTGTATCTTGGCAGATCGGACGATGGGCGTGGGCGCAGAGTTTGCTGTTGATGAGCAATTGGAGCAGAGCGTTTCGGGCCGGCGCGTGCGTTTCCGATTTATATGCCTGTTTAATGGCAAGGAGGAAATCGGTGGGGTGATAGTAGCTGACGTACTGCAGTGCGTCAGCAATGCTTTTGATCACATCGTCGGCTTTTATGCTTTGTGTAGCCATGTTATATGAGGCCGTCAGGGTGAGGCATTTCTATTTAAGGCTGATGCCGGCTTTCTTGATGACTTCCGCCCAGCGCGCGCCTTCGTCAATAGTGAATTGCTGGAAAGCCTTGGGTGCATAGTCGGCGTCCGGGAGCAGGAGTATGCCCTGGTCGGCCATCTTCTGAGTAAAGCTCTTGTCTTGCATCGCACGTCCATAGGCTTGGTATAGCGTTTGTATTACCTTGTCGGGAGTGCCTTTGGGTGCATACAAGCCATACCATGTGGATACCTGGAAGCCAAGGATGGCACTTTCCTTTAGTGTGGGGACGTTGGGGAACTGCTCCATGCGATTGGCAGCCGTCAAGGCCAGAGCGCGTACCTTCTTCCCTTGGGTCTGGGGCAGTGCCGTGTTTGTCTGGTCGAACATGGCATCCACCTGGCCGCCGATAAGGTCATTGAGCGCCGGCCCCGCTCCCTTATACGCAATGGGTTGAATCTGTATCCCGGCTTTGCTGGCGAACATGGCGGCTACCAGATGCGAGGTGGAGCCCACACCGGCGTTGCCGAAATTGAGCCGCTCAGGGTTTTTCTTGCCGAAGGCAATCAGCTCGTCGACGGTTTTATAGGGCGATTTTTCACCGACGAGCAAGACTAAAGGCGTATCCGGAAAGCGAAAGACTGCTTCGAAGTCTTTGGTGGGGCTGTAGGGCAGTTTGGGGTACAGGGACGGTGCGGCAGCCATGTAACCGATGTGGCCCACCAGAAAGGTATAGCCGTCGGGCTCTGCCCGCGATGCTTTGGCGGCGCCTATGGTGCCTCCGGCGCCAGGCACATTCTCCACCAATATGGTTTCCTTGAGTTCCTGCGATACCTTGTTGGCGATATTACGCGCCATGGCGTCGGTAGGGCCTCCAGCGGAAAATGGAACAATCCATGTAATGGCGTGGTTTGGATAGTTTTCCGCCGCGTGGACGGCAAAAATCGGATTAAGCAATATCGTGGCGGCTACAGCCGCAATTCGTTTTTTCATGGTTGTCTTCCTCGTCTTTTGGCAGGTGTATGAATGCAATGCTCAGGGGCGGTCGAAGTTGCGCATTCTGTCGACCATTTGTGGTGCGCAACCCAGGTAATTCAATGGGTTGCACAAATCCTCGATACTTTTTTTGTCCATCCGCGAAGAAATGGCCGGTTCGTCGCAGAGGACGTCGGATAGCTGAAGGCCTGTCTTGGCGGCCTTGCGGCAGGCGTCGTACACCACATCGTGCGCCGTCTGGCGGCCGATGTGCGGTGCCAGGCCCATCATTACCGCTTCGGCGACAATCAGGCCGCCAGACAGATCCAGGTTGCTGCGCATGCGCGCGGCATCAACCTCCAGGCCGCCCAGCATGAATTTCGCTTGATGCAATGAACCGGCTGTGAGTACGAAGGCTTCGGGAATCGTCGACCATTCAATGTGCCAGGGCCCCGTCGCACGCTCAAAGTCGTGCAACATGGCATCCAGAGCCAGTCCGGCATGCTGGCGCACGGTTCTGGATGCACTCCACATAAGTTCGCATGAAATCGGATTGCGTTTCTGCGGCATGGTGCTGGATGCTCCACGGCCTTTTACAAACGGCTCGAATGCTTCGCCAAGCTCGTTGGTCATCATCAGCATCACGTCCAATGCGATTTTTCCCAGTGTCGCGGTTATCAGGCCAAGGAATTGCACTGCTTCGGCCAGGCCGTCGCGTGCGACATGCCAGGTGACGGGGGTCGCACCCAGTTTGAGTTCGGCCATAAGGGCTGCGTGCACAGCTAACCCCTGATTTCCCAGAGAGGCCAGCGTGCCTGCGGCGCCGCCGAATTGGCCGACCAGTACGCGCGGCCTGAGCTGGGCCAGTCGTTCGCGATGGCGGCGAATCATCAACAGCCACACGGCGGCCTTGTAGCCAAAAGTAATGGGCAAAGCATGTTGCAGATGTGTGCGGCCGGCCATTGGCGTGTCGCGATAATGGCCGGCCAAGCCGTCGAGCAAGTCATCGAGCTCGGCCAAATCGGCGTCGATCAGGGCAAGTGCGTCGCGGATTTGCAGCACGGTGGCGGTATCCATGATGTCTTGCGTTGTTGCGCCCCAATGCAGATATTCGCCTTCGGAGCCGCAAATTTTCGAGAGCTGGTGTACCAGCGGCAGGATGGGGTAGCCGACGATTTCGGTTTCTTCCTTGAGCAATTTCATGTCGATCTTGGCGGCGTCGGCGCGCGATGCGATTGCCGTGGCCGCGGCCTGGGGTATTACGCCCAGCCGTCCTTGTACGGTGGCGAGAGCGACTTCAGTGTCAATGTATCGTTGTATGGTGGCATGATCGTCGAATACGGAACGCATGGCCGGGGTGCCGAACATATCTTTGAAAATGGCGGATTCGAGAACTGAAACAGGCATTATTAATGTACGCTCAAATAAAGTTGTACGAACATATTATGATCGTCGAAATAATCTGTCAATCAATTATTTCGGTGTGATTGTCCGTTGCTGTCTTCACGAGATTTCCGTTCGCCGCTGGATTGGGCGGGCGAAGACGTTAGAATTGACGCAACTTCCTTCAGCCTTATGACATGACAGCAATCCGCTACACAAAAATCTCCGAAATTCTGGCGCGCCGCATCGCCGAGCAGCGGTATCCCGTTGGGTCTGTGATGCCCACGGAAAAAGAACTGGTTGAAGAATTTGATGCAAGCCGCCACACAGTGCGCGCGGCATTGCGCCAGCTGCAGGATTTGCGTTTGATTTCTCGTCGGCGTGGCAGCGGGACGATTGTCGAGTCCATGTCGCCCAGTACCGGTTTTAGCCAGTCCTTGTCCTCTCTTGACGATTTGATCCAACTGGCGGCAAGTACCCCGCGCCAGTTGCAGAAGGTTCAGGAAATCGTGGCGGATATCGAACTGGCCAGCGAGTTGGGCGTCGGCCCCGGCACGCGGTGGCTCAAGTTCACCTCAGTGCGTGCGGGCGCCGATGATATGCCGATAGTCTGGACGGATGTGTATGTCGATGCTCGCTATGGCGAGATCAGGAAATTTGTGAAAGCAAATCCGGATCGCCTGATTTCCGAGCTGATAGAAGCTCATTACGGGCGACGAATAGTCACGGTTGAGCAAGGCATAACAGCCTGCCGTTTGCCTTCGCCTGTCGCCAGGATGCTGCGCGCGGAGACAGGTTCGCCGGGCTTGTCGATTTTGCGACAGTATCGCGACCAGGGTGGCACGCTGCTCGAGGTGTCTACGTCCTTCTACCCGGCGGGACGTTATAAATTCTCGACCACCCTGGTTAGAGAAAAATAGCCGCCTAGACGATCTCGTCCAGGGCCTTTGCCAGGCGTTCCGTTGTGCGCTCGATATTGTGCAGCTTGTCCAGGCCGAACAGCCCGATACGGAATGTCTTGAAATCGGCGGGTTCATCGCATTGCAGCGGTACGCCCGCGGCGGCCTGCAAACCCGCCTGTGTGAATTTCTTGGCGGAGTGTATGCCGTCGTCGTCGGTATAGCTGACGACGACGCCGGGCGCTTCAAAGCCCTTTGCCGCGACGCTCTTGAAGCCTTTCCCGGCCAGCAGCGCGCGTACTTTGTCGCCGAGCTGCTGCTGTTCCGCGCGAACCTTGTCGAAGCCATACGCTTGCGTCTCGGCCATGACGTTGCGCAGGACGGTAAGGGCATCGGTGGGCATGGTGGCGTGGTAGGCAAAGCCGCCTTGCTCGTAGGCTTCCATGATCTGCATCCATTTGCGCAAATCGCAGGCAAAGCTGGTGCTGACGGTGGAGTCGATTTTTTCCCGCGCCAGGGCGCTTAGCATTACCAGGGCGCAGCACGCCGAGGCGCTCCAGCCTTTTTGCGGTGCGCTGATCAGCACATCCACCCCAATCGCCTGCATGTCGACCCAGAGGGCTCCGGACGCGATGCAGTCCAGCACAAAGAGTCCCCCTTCGGCATGCACGGCGTCGGCGACTTTTCGCATATAGGCGTCGGGCAGCAATATTCCGGAGGCGGTTTCGACATGAGGAGCGAACACGACATCGGGTTTGTTTGCCTTGATCGCGGCCAGCACCTCTTCGATAGGAGGGGGCGCGAACGCCGCTTGCCTGCCGTTTTCGGCCGGGCGTGCTTTGAGCACCGTGGTGGCCGAAGGTATGCCGCCCATGTCGAAAATCTGGCTCCAGCGGAAACTGAACCATCCGGTGCGGATAACAAGGCATCGCTTGTTTGTGGCAAATTGCCGCGCCACCGCTTCCATGCCGAAGGTGCCGCTGCCGGGCACTACAATGGCCGACTGCGCGTTGTAGACGCGTTTCAATGTTTTGGAGATGTCTTTCATTACGTCTTGAAAAACATGCGACATGTGATTTATTGCACGGTCGGTGTAGACCACGGAATATTCCAGAAGTCCGTCGGGATCGATATTGGGCAGTAGGCTAGGCAAGTTTCTTCTCCTGGAGGAAAGAATGGGATCGGCACGGTCAATTCAAGGTGAAAGACCAGGAGCATTCCGCTCTCCCAAAGCAATGTCGACCTCGGTGTATTTCTGGCCTGATTTTAGACCATTGTGGTCGAATGATAGGCAAATCCGGCTTGACCGTATAATTTTCCCCTAACCAAATTTGGTAGCGCCAGGTTCGTATGCCGCAGCAATCCACCACTCCCGCTTTTCTTACTCAACTGCAGGCGCGCCATCTCTGGCTGCGCGCTCAAAGGCTCGACACTGTAGCGCCATTCGGCAACGGTGCGAAAGCCACGCTGGCGGCGATTGAGCATTTGGGTTATGTGCAGATCGACACCATCAATGTGATCGAACGCAGCCACCACCATATTCTGTGGACGCGAATTCCGTCCTATCAGCGCCGCCACTTGCACCAGGCGCAGACTGTCGACAAGACCATTTTCGAGTACTGGACGCATGCCCTGTCTTATGTCCCAACCAGCGATCTGAAGTTTTTCGTGGCCGATATGAGGCTCCATCAAAAGTCGCCGAAAAGCTGGTACAGATCTGTGACTCAAGGTGATCTTCGCAAGGTTCTTACTCGAATTCGAAGTGAGGGCGCATTGTCGATACGCGATATCAGCGACGATACGCTGGTTGAGAAAGACCACGCGTGGGCAAGCCGCAAGCCTTCGAAGCGGGCTCTGCAGTTCGCTTTCTACGCGGGCAAGCTGGCTGTCAGCGAGCGCGTCGGCATGTTGAAGACGTACGAGCTCATGGACCGGCACTTCCAGTGGGACAGCCTGCCCAAAAGCGCTTCGGAGAGCCAAACCACTGAATATTTGCTCGACAGAGCGCTTAGATCGCAAGGGATCGCAAGCCTGGACTCAATCTGCCACTTGAATGCGAAACGCAAGCCTCTTGTCCGACGTGCCATTGAAACCCGCCTGCGCCGCGGGCTTCTGGTTCCTGTGGCTGTCGAGGGCGCGGGCAGGCTGGAGCATTGGGCTTGTCCGGAAATGCTGGCCGATATCCCGGAGGCGGTCGAAGGCATACATGTGCTTTCGCCGTTCGATCCGTTGGTAATCCAGCGCAAGAGGCTGGATTTGTTCTTCGGCTACAAGCATGTGTTCGAGGCCTATGTGCCCAAGGAGAAACGCATCTACGGGTATATGGGCCTGCCCGTGCTGGTCGACGGAGAAATCGTTGCGGTGGTTGATCTGAAGGCCGACCGTGAGCGTCGCAAGCTGCTGCTGCAGCAATGGAGCTGGGTAGGCCAAGGCAAGGCATCCCGGCATAAAAAGCGGATCGAGGAAAAACTCCACGAGTTTGAACGGTTCCAGTTTGCGCCCTGAGCGGGAAGTGCATGGGCAAGGCGATCGATATATACTGTAAAAATATACAGTATATATTGGGATTTTCCTATGCAAACAACGCCAATCAAGGGAAGAGGCAGCGTTTCGAACAAGGTTTCGCGTTTCGAGGCGCTTGAACGGGAGCCATTCGACGACGAGTGGGCGCCGGATGATCAAGACGCCGCGCCAAAGCCGGCCACGACGGTTTTTTTCGAAGAGGCCAGGTCGGTTATTTCCCGCAACCAGTCGCCAGACCTGTATTTCGAGCAGTCCATCAACCCGTACCGAGGCTGCGAGCATGGTTGCGTATACTGCTATGCGCGGCCCACGCATGCTTACCTGAATCATTCTCCCGGCCTGGATTTTGAAACGAAGCTGTATGCCAAGGACAACGCGGCCAGCGTGCTGCGCAAGGAGTTGTCGCATCCATCTTACGTACCCAGGCTTATCGCGCTGGGGGCCAATACCGATCCGTACCAGCCGATCGAACGGCGGCTGCGCATAACGGCTTCGATCCTGGCGGTTCTCGAAGAATTCAGCCATCCCGTGGCCATTACGACGAAATCGGCGTCCGTGACGCAAGACATCGAGCTGCTTGCGCGCATGGCCGGCAAGAACCTGGTTCAAGTCTGCATCTCGGTGAGCTCGCTCGACCGGAACCTGGCCAGAACACTGGAGCCGCGCGCCAGCACTCCTGGGGCCCGCATGGACGCCATCCGGGTGCTAAGCAAGGCGGGGATCCCTACGGGTGTGATCGTCGCTCCTGTCATCCCTGCGCTGAACGATTGCGACATGGAAAAGATCTTGTTCAGCGCAAAAGATGCCGGCGCCACAGATGCCTGGTATGTGCTCCTGCGGCTACCGCTGGAAATCTCCGAACTGTTTCGCGAATGGCTGGCCGCGCATCAGCCTTTGAAGGAAAAGCATGTCATGAACCTGATCAGGCAGATGCGGGGCGGCAAGGCGTACGACTCGGATTTTAAAACCCGAATGAGGGGCACAGGCGTCTTTGCCGATCTGCTCGAACAGCGCTTTAAAAAAGCGTGTGCGAAAGCGGGGCTGAACCAGGGCCGAAAGCGCTTGAGCACCGAGTTCTTTCGTCGGCCGCCCGAACGCAAGGCCCAGCTAAACCTGTTCTGAAAAATGTGCCCGATCCATTACTGCCCGGGCTAGCGAAATAATGAATTGAGTTCCGCGCCCGGCGCGGCGTCGGCAAATCCGTCGAAGCGGCCTTGTTCCGCGATGGCGCGGGCGGCGCGCGTAAACCCGCCCCAGGCCGACCGCGCAAGCGCGCCGCCAACGCTGACGCGCCGCACACCGAGTTCGGCAATATCCTTCAGGGTGAGTTCACTGGCCGATCCGACAAGCAGATTGAACGGTTTGGGCGCGACGGCGGCGACCAGGGCGGCGATCTGCTCTCGCGTGCGTATGCCTGGCGCATAAAGGCAGTCCGCGCCGGCCTCCGCATAGGCCTGGAGCCTGGCGATTGTGTCGTCGAGGTCCGGCCGTCCCGCGAAGAAGTTCTCGGCCCGCCCCACCAACAGGGTATCCCCGCCTGCCTCGTCGATGGCGCTGCGCGCCGCCTTGATCCTGGCGACCGCGACGTCGATGTCATAAAGCGGCTTGGCCGGGTCGCCTGTCGAGTCTTCGATCGATAGCCCCGCCACACCGGTCTCGATTGCCAGCCGCACGCTTTGCGCCACACCTTGCGCATCGGAGGCGAAGCCGCTTTCAAAGTCCGCATTCACCGGCAGATCGGTTGCCGCAACCATGTCCCGCAAATGGGAAAGAACGATCTCGCGCGAGAGTGCGCCATCGGAATGGCCCTGCGACCAGGCAAAGCCCGAGCTTGTCGTGGCCAGTGCCTTGAAGCCCAGCCCCTGCAGGTAGCGTGCACTGCCGACATCCCAGGGATTGGGCAGCACAAAGCAGCCTCGTTCATGAAGGGAGCGAAAGGCGGCGCGTTTTTCAGCGATGGTACGGGTCATGGGGCCCTCCTCTGTTCGGTGGTGGGGGTTGGGAAACAGAACCTTCAGGCGGCTTTTTCCCGCCTCGGAAGTTTCCAGTCAGGCCGGACGAAATGGCAGGTGTAGCCGTTCGGATAGCGCTCCAGGTAATCCTGGTGCTCCGGTTCGGCTGTCCAGAAGGCGCCGGCCGGCACTACTTCGGTCACCACCTTGCCAGGCCAAAGCCCCGAGGCATCGACATCGGCAATCGTATCTTCTGCAACATGCTTCTGCTCGTCGCTGGAGTAGAAAATGGCCGAGCGATAACTGGTTCCGGTGTCGTTGCCCTGGCGGTTGCGTGTGCTTGGATCATGAATCTGGAAGAAAAACTCCAGAAGGCGGCGATAGCTGATCGTCTTGGGATCAAAGATTATTTCGATCGCTTCGGCGTGAGTTCCGTGGTTGCGGTAGGTCGCGTTGGCGACGTCGCCGCCTGTATAGCCCACCTGTGTGGAAATTACCCCCGGATAGCGGCGCAGCAGATCCTGCATGCCCCAGAAGCAGCCGCCGGCAAGAATGGCGCGTTCGGTCGTTGTAGTCATGGTCGGTACTCCTGTTCGGGCGAGGCAAGAAGCGGCCTCCGGGCCGTGGCAATATATGAGTGCGTCTGCCTCCTCTCAGGGAGGCACGGCATGTTCATATGATATACCCGTACACTGGTGCGCCGCAGCCTGCGTGTTTCTATCAAAAAAGTAACTGAATGCCTTTCCATATTTTCGTATCCACCAGTTCCTTTAGCAGCTTGCGGCACAGCTCTATCACGGTTGTCGTCGCCGGCGAAACGGGCAGGGTATCGCTGGTGCACAGGCACATTTCCCTACTTAAGCCAATTCCGATTCTATGCATGGCCACTTCCTTGCGTTGTATTTCTTCATGCCCCGCCGCATAGGTTAGAACCGTGGCCGCCAGGCCCGCCTTCACGGCAGGGATCAGGATGGCCGAAGTGCTCGCCTCGCCATATAGGTTATAGGTGAGATGGGCCTGTAGAAATGCATTCTCGACTTTTGAGCGCACCGTGTTGGGCAGACTGGGCATAATAAGAGGAAGGGAAACGATTTTTTCCAGCGGAACCTCGCCTCGGGGCAATTGAACGCCAGGATGCGTCATCAGGTAAAGCTCTTCCCGCAAAACGGGGATGAATGCCATGTCTTTTGATTTTTGCGGATCGGGTACCAAGGAAAAATCCACCCGCCCATGAGTGACCAGGGATGTGAGGTCTGCACTGGGCACATCGACAATTTCCAGCACAATCGAGGGATACCGTTCCCTGACCATTTTCATCAGCCTCAGCGCCAATATTCTGGCTGTGCTCGATGGCATGCCGACCGATACATTACCCGTTATCGCACCTTCCTTCTTCGATAGAAGCGTGCGTGTGTTGTCGACTTGGCGCAGTATGGTTTTGGCATGCCGGTACAGCAGTTCGCCTTCACTGGTGGAGAATATGCCTCGCGGACTACGGTTCAGGAGCTTTATGCCGAGCTCTTGTTCCAGCAGGGTTACTTGCTGGCTTAACGCAGGTTGCGCTATGTGCAGCGATTCCGCAGCCCGTGTCATGTTTTGCGCTTCAACGATCTTTACGAAATATTTTAATTGCCGCAGATTCATATCTCATCGCATTCAAAAATCGTTCGCTGGAAAGAACGCCATGGTTCGCTTTTCTGGCCAGCTTGATGCTGCCCGCCGCGGAGCATCGTCTTGCTGTCAATCCTTCGAGATCCATGCATACCGTTCCACTATTGCTGTTATCCAACCTTATCATAAGATTTTCTTATTGAAAGGTCATTAAATACTATTTCATTCTTCCGAACCTATTGCCTAGAATCCAAATCATTCAAAGAAAAGGAGACTGGCCGGTGAATTTGCCGCTAGCGGGTATGAAAGTACTGGATCTGACGCGTGCTTTGTCAGGTCCGTTCTGCACAATGATACTGGCTGATCTGGGTGCCGAGGTCATCAAGGTGGAGCCTGTGCCGAACGGCGATATGATTCGCCAGTGGGGGCCTTTCGATGGCGATATAAGTGTTTATTATCTTAGTGCGAATCGCAACAAGAAAGGCATGGGGGTCGACTTCCGCCATGCCGAAGGCCTGGCCCTGATCCAGGAGCTGGCCGTCAAGTCCGACATCGTGGTTGAAAACTTCAAGGTCGGTACGACCGGCAAAATGGGCTTGGGCTACGAACAACTGGCCGCCCGGCGTCCAGATCTGATATACGCCTCCATTTCGGGTTTCGGCAGCCAGGGTCCGGCCAAAGACTGGGCGGGTTTCGATCAGATCGCGCAAGGATATTCCGGTTTCATGAGCCTGACCGGCACGCCGGAATCGGGCCCCACGCGTGTCGGTACGGCCATTGGCGATCTGACCGCGGGGATGTGGGTGGCCATGGGTGTGCTCGCGGCCTGTGTCGAACGTCAACGAAGTGGCCTGGGGCAGCATGTGGAAACGTCATTGCTGGCCGGCCTGGTTGGCTTGTTAAGCGTTCAAGGGCAGCGGTATCTAAGCCTGGGCGAGGTTCCCCAGCCTTGCGGCAATGTACATCCGGTCATTGCGCCCTACGGCACATTCGATACCGCCGATGGCCCCCTGAATTTGGCCCCCGCTACGCAGGATATGTGGGTTCGCCTGTGTGAAATACTGGAAACACCTGAATTGACTGCGGATCCCCGGTTCAAGACAAATGCCGATCGCATGCAAAACCGGATGAAGCTCAAGGAATTGCTGGAAGCCAGCCTGGGCAAGAAATCACGCATGCAATGGACGTCCATCATGATCGAAGCGGGCATTCCCGCCGGCCCCATCAATACACTCGAAGATATTTTCAACGATGCGCAGCTAAAGGCCAATGGTCTGGTCGAGACGGTCGACCATCCCGTGCTGGGCACGCTCAAACAAGTGGGCTTGCCCATTTCCATGACCAGCATGCCCAATGGATCGGTGCGATCCGCTCCACCCCTGCTTGGGCAGCACACGGTGCAAGTGCTGACTGATTACGGTGTTGCCCAAAGCGAGATCGATGGATTGCTGGCAAGAAAAGTGGTGTATCAACACAACTAAGCGGCTAAATCGGGTATGCACGGAAAAAATCAGGCGGCAGGGTAGAACAATGATTTATTAAAACCCTTTAATCACAGCAGGAGACAACGATGAAACTGAATAAATTATTACTATTGGCTGCCATGGTGCTGAGCGTTCCCACCTTGCATGCTGAAACCTTGAAGCTCACGCATCAATGGCCGCAAGGCGACAGCCGCGACAGCGGAGCGCGGTTATTCGCGCAGGAAGTCGCCAAGCACGATCCTTCGTTCAAAATCCGGATTTATCCCGGAGCTTCGCTGATCAGCAACCCGATCAAGCAAATAGACGCGCTGGCCGACGGTTCCATTGACCTGTCTGTTTTTCCCTTGGTCTATGGGGTTGGCAAGGCGCCTGAGTTTTCCATCACGATTTTACCGGGAGTCATGAGCAGCGTAGCCGATGCAATGCGTTTCAAGAACACCGATTACGAAAAGCTTTTGCAGGCTGTTGCCGAAAAGCAGGGGTTTCACATATTGACCTGGTGGTGGATGGAGGGCGGCATCGCCAATCGTGTGCGGCCTATTACCACGCCTGACTCGGTCAAGGGACTCAAGTTCAGGGGAGCCGACAGAACTATTGATGCCATGCTGAAAAATGCTGGAGCCTCGGTATTCTCCATGCCATCCACCGAGCTGTATAACGCCCTGCAAACCGGGGTTCTCGACGGTTTGATGACATCCTACGATACTTTTATAAGCATGCGTCTTTATGAGCAGACCAAGTACGCCACGTTAGGCGGGAAATACACCATGTTTGTCGTGTTCGAGCCTTTGGTGATATCGACCAAAGCTTGGAACAAGCTCACGCCGGCACAAAAAAAGATATTTAACGATGCCGCCGATGCAACGCAGGCCAGCTTTAATGCCGACCAGGAAAAAATCAAGGCGGAAGTTGTGAAGAAATTCGAAGCGGCCCACGTAAAAGTACAGGCCATGACCGAAGCCGAAAACAAAAGCTGGGTAACACTGGCGAAGAAGACCGCCTGGCCCGAGTATGCCCGCACCAGCCCGGAAGCCAAGAAATTGCTCGATACGGTAGAAAAGCTGAGCCAATAATTTCTATCATCTCCTTTTTGGCAACGGACCTTGGAGGCATGGACGATGCATTATCTTGACCGATGGGTTGGCAGGGCAGGTGTGTTCCTGGCCGCCTTGTCCGCCGTTTTATTATTGTCCGCCACGGTCATCATTACCTGGATGGTGTTCAAGCGCAGCATCGGCCTGCAGAACTCCTGGGAACTGGAAACCGCTATCGAGCTGATGATCGCGGCAATTTTCCTGGGTTCTCCGTATACGCTGGCCACGGGAGGGCACGTAAAAATGGATTTGCTTGAGTCCATCGTGCCGGGTCGAATACAACGCAAGCTGTCGCTGCTTGCCAAGCTGGCTGGCTGCGCCATTTGTGTTTATCTCGGTTGGGAGGGTCTGGGCATGGCCGTGCACGCGTTTGCCACCGGAGAACGCACGCTGGGCGTATGGCGGGCCCTGGTATGGCCGAAATATGCCACCATCCCTGTCGGAATGTTTCTGACTGCCTTGCAATATCTGGTTGAAATCAGAAAAGATCATGCAGTCAATGCGGACAAAAACAATCAAAGGAGTGAGGCATGACCGAGCTGCAAATAGGCGGATTATTGCTGATCGCCACCTTTGTCGTTTTATTTTCAGGGATTCCTATCTCGTTCGGATTGGTGCTGGTGTCAATTGGCTTCCTGTATGCGTTTGGCGATGGCCATGCGCTGGCATCGATCCCCAACACTTTCGTGGGTGAGCTTTCCAATTTTGCGCTGTTGACCATTCCGCTGTTTGTGCTGTTGGGTTGCGCGATTGGCGCATCCAGGGCCGGCAAGGATTTGTACGATTCCCTGCATCGCTGGCTCTTCAAGATACCCGGCGGCCTGGTTATCGCCAATATCATCGGCTGCGGGCTTTTCGCCGCCATGTGCGGCTCCAGTCCGGCTACCGCTGCCGCGATCGGTAAAGTAGGGATTCCGGAAATGATTAAAAGGAATGTATCGCCGCGCCTGGCCACCGGGTCAATTGCCGCGGGCGGTACCTTGGGTATCCTGATTCCGCCTTCCTTGACGTTTATCGTCTATGGGATAGTCACGCATACCTCCATTGCCCGCCTATTCCTGGCGGGTGTCATTCCCGGCGTGATGCTGGTTGTGTTGTTTGCCGTGTATGCCTGGATAAGCAGTATGCGGACTATTAAAAATGCCTCATCCGTGCATATCACCGAGCACTTCACGTTTAATGAAAAAATAAGCGGAATAGTCCGCATTTCTCCTTTCCTGGCCATTATTATTGCCGTCACCGTATTCATGTACGGTGGCTTTGCCACGCCGTCCGAGGTGGCGGCGATTGCCGCGTTTCTCGCGCTGGCCATGGTGGCCATCGTCTACAAGACATACCGCATCAATGATGTGTGGCTGATCATGCGCGATGCGGTACGCGAATCATGCATGATTCTGATGATTGTCGCCGCCGCGGCTGTGTACGCATACATGATGTCGTATTTGTACATTACACAAAGCCTGGCCGAGTGGATGTTCAGCTGGAACCTGAGCAATTGGGAATTGATTCTGATCCTGAATATTTTCCTGCTGGTTGCCGGGTTTTTCCTGCCTGCCGTTTCGGTCATTCTGATGAGCATGCCGGTCATTCTGCCCGTTCTGGCACATAGCCAGATAGATTTGATCTGGTTCGCCGTCGTGCTGACCATCAACCTGGAGGTCGGGCTGATTCATCCTCCCTTGGGCTTGAACCTGTTCGTTATTCGCGGCGTCGCTCCTAGCGTATCGCTGCGCGACATCATGCTGGGAGCGCTGCCGTTTGTCGCGATACTGTTATTGTTTATCGTGCTGCTGGCCGCGTTTCCCGGCATTGCCACCTGGCTGCCCGATACGTTAATGGGTGTGAGTACGTAGTCCAGGTTTTATCACTCACCCTCTACAGAATACAGAGATACCATGGAAGATCAGGCACCCGGATTAAGCATTCATCAAAGTGTGGCGACGATTACGCTGCGGCGGCCCAGGCAGCATAACCGGATCGCGCCCGACGACTGCACGGTCATCAGCAAACAGTTGTCGCAGATCGCCGCTGATCCGGGTGTTCGCCTGGTAGTCATTACGGGCACTGGAACCAAAACCTTTAGTTCCGGCTATACCTTGGACGCCATACAAGATCAACTCGATAGCCGCTTCGAAGACATGCTTGATAGTCTCGAGCAGTTCCCACTGCCAACGATCTGCGCATTGAATGGCAGTGTTTATGGCGGCGGTACTGATCTGGCGCTGTGCTGCGACTTCCGGCTGGGCGTAAGGGGAAGCAAAATGCTGATGCCTGCATCGAGGATCGGTCTGCATTATTATCCGGGCGGCATCCGGCGCTATGTGGGCGTGCTGGGGCTGAGCACGGCAAAAAAATTGTTTATGACCGCACAAACCATCGATGATATTGAAATGCTGCGCGTCTGTTTTTTAACAGAACTGGTCGATCCCTCCGGGCTCGACGCCGCAGTGCGAACTTATATTGAGTCTATTCTGGCCTGCGAACCCAACGTGCTGGCCACTATAAAAGCCGATGTAATGTCGACTGCGTATGGCTGTGCCGATCAAGACGTCTTGCGCGCCCATTACACCGCATCGCTGGCATCGCCCGAACTCCGTGCGCGCCTGGCCGTTATCAATGACAAGAAGCGGTAGGGCGTCCGGGGTGGTCTGCGTTAGTCATAGCGATTATGGTAATCGCCGTGTCATCCATGCATCCTAGAACAGACTTGAAAAAAATCCGAATGGTTCGCTGAATCCTGCGTTGGCTAGAGTGTTTACGGCATTCGATGGATTGGTAGCTTTGGTATTTAAAGACGCCGTCTATCGGGGCTTGGGGTCAGGGCCGGCACGGCGTGCTGGAT
>NZ_BAAGUZ010000017.1:0-9083 GCF_054781135.1 Paralcaligenes ginsengisoli | reverse complement strand
CCGGCGCTGGACTACCGCCGGACTGCACAGCACCGCCCACCCTGCGGCTTGCGTTGAGGTAATGCATCGGGGTATACATTGGGGAAGCCGCGTTGAGCCAATCACAGGCTACATTGAAGCGGTGGATGCTTTTAGTACATCCAGTCGTCAATCCATCGAGTCGTCAATCGAGGTAGATGTGGCCACGTGATGGAAGCATGAGTGCGGGCACGTTAACGGTTCTAGGGGTGCTGGCCCATTAACGGTGGGCGCAAGCACGTAAATTCCGGGCATCCCATGATGCAATTCCAGGCAGGCCGCAACGTGAGCCGTCTATCGGGGCTTGGGGTCAGGGCCGGCGTAAGGCGTGCGCCGGATGCTACCGTAGGGAAGGCGGGGGCTTTCGGCGGGCGCTGTCTGAGCCCAGCCTCGCGAGGCTGGGCGAGTTCGCCCGACGCCCGCCTGGACGAGGTAGATCCGGATCAAGCACGCCGTGCCGGCCCTGACCCCAAGCACCGATAGACGGCGTCTTTATATACCAAAGCGACCAATCCATCGAGTACAGTAAACTCTTCGACCAAAAAACGCCCTAGCCGCCAACTTTGCTTTAAAAGGCCCGCCCACTCTCATGCCGGACCATAAATACACCAGACAGACCGTCACGAAGCTTATCGAATGGGTGCCCAAAAAGCTCTTTTCGATCGAAACGACGCGCGATCCGGAATTTAATTTCAAGGCCGGGCAATTTGCCCGGCTGGGCCTGCCCGCCGGCCACGACAATGCGGAAATACCCACAATCTGGCGAGCCTACTCCATGGTTACCGCGCCCGCGCAAGACAAGCTGGGCTTCTATTCCATTGTGGTGCCCGAAGGCGAGTTCAGCCCGCGCCTGGCAGAATTGCGCCCCGGCGACTCGATCTGCATCGACCGGACGGCCTTTGGCTTTCTGACCATAGACCGATTTGCCCGTGGCGGCGACCTATGGCTGCTGGCCACCGGCACAGGCCTGTCGGCCTACCTGTCCATGTTGCAAGATGGCAACACCTGGACACAGTTCGACCGGATTATTTTGGTGCATGGGGTACGCACGATTGCCGAGCTGGCCTATCAAGCTGAAATTCGCGATTGGGGCCGGAATTTTTCGTCTCCCGGACCGGCCGGCGCCCCCCGTGCCCAACTGACGTATCTGCCCATTCCCACCCGCGAAGCCCTGCCGGGCATGCCCCAGGAGCGCATCACGACCCTGATCGCCAATCGGCAGCTCGAAAATCTTGCTGGGCGCCCGCTGGATCCCCAGGTTTCGAAAGTCATGCTGTGCGGCAACCCGGACATGCTGGGCGAGGCACGCAAACTGCTGACCGGACTCGGTTTTGCGGTGGGCCGACGCGGCAACCTAGGGAATCTAGCAGTGGAAAACTACTGGTAATCCCGTTTACTTTGTGATTAGCTAATAACCTTACGAGCGTTAGCATCCTGATTTGCAACGTTCATTGTATTAGCTGGCCTGGCTATCATTCCGCCTGACCCGTACCGGCAAACAAGAACAATACTCCCACGAGGGGCTTTATCTATGTCCATGCTGTATCAGCTACACGAAATGCAACGGTCTTTTTTGACGCCGCTCGCAGCATTCACCGACACCGGGTCGCAACTGTTTTCCAATCCATACAGTCCATTTGCCTACACTCCGCTTTCGCGGCAGATAGCCGCCACCTACGAGCTGGTGCATCGTCTGGGCAAAGACTATGAAAAACCCCAGTGGGGTATCGATACGATCGAGGTCGACGGCCGGCAAATACCGGTGGCGCCGCATAATGCGATCGAAAAATCATTTTGCAATCTGGTGCATTTCCAGCGGCAATCGCCGGCCGGATCCAAGAAAAACCCCACCGTCCTGCTGGTGGCGCCTCTTTCAGGGCATCATGCCACGCTGCTGCGCGATACCGTGCGCACGCTACTGCCTGAGCACGATGTCTATGTCACCGACTGGATCGACGCCCGCATGGTGCCTGTTTCGGCAGGTCCTTTTCATTTGAACGACTACGTCAAATACATTCAGGATTTCATCCGCTTCCTGGGCCCGGACGTGCACGTTATTTCGGTATGCCAGCCTACGGTGCCGGTGCTTGCGGCGATATCGCTCATGGCCAGCAACAAAGAGCCCTGCCTGCCGCGCAGCATGATCATGATGGGCGGTCCCATCGACGCCCGCAAAGCCCCCACACAAGTCAACCGGCTGGCCACGACCCAGCCTTACTCGTGGTTCGAGAACAACCTGATACATCGCGTTCCCACTCGTTATCCAGGCTCGGGACGGCTGGTCTATCCGGGGTTCCTGCAGCATGCGGGGTTCGTCGCCATGAATCCCGATCGGCACCTGCGCTCGCACTACGATTTCTACCTGCATCTGCTTGGAGGCGATAACGACGACGCCGACGCACACCGGCGCTTTTACGACGAATACAATGCCGTACTCGATATGCCGGCGGAGTTTTATCTGGACACCATCAAAACGGTATTCCAGGAACATCAGTTGCCGTCGGGAACCTGGGAAGTCGACGGCCAGCGGGTCGATCCGGCGGCCATTACCACTGTCGCCCTGCTGACTATCGAAGGCGAACTCGACGATATCTCCGGTCAGGGCCAGACGCGCGCCGCCCAAAGCCTGTGCCGCAACATCGCCAAAGACCGCAAACAGCATTACACCGCGCCAAACTGCGGCCATTACGGCATTTTTGCCGGACGCCGCTGGCGTCAGACGATTTGCCCTAAAATAGCGGAATTCATACGCCAGTCCGCGTAAGCCTCCTGGCCTGCCACATCTGATCGGGGGCCGTCATGGTCCCCGATTTTTATCTTATGCACCCATCGCCGCTGATCGATCGAATCGACGCCATCCTGCCGCAAACGCAGTGTACAAAGTGCGGCTACGATGCCTGCCGCCCCTATGCCGAAGCCCTGGCACACGATAACGAAGCCATCAATCGCTGCCCTCCCGGCGGAGAGGCCGGCATACAGGCACTGGCCATGCTGTTGCGCAAGCCGGTAATTCCACTGGACTCCGAATGCGGAGAGCACCAGCCGCTGCAGGTCGCCGTTATAGACGAAGCACATTGCATCGGCTGCACTCTGTGCATTCAGGCCTGTCCGGTCGATGCCATCGTAGGCGCCAACAAACTTATGCACACCATCATTGCCGACCGCTGCACCGGCTGCGATCTATGCGTAGCCCCCTGCCCCGTGGACTGCATCGACATGGTTCCCGCCGGCCACGACTGGACGCCCGCACGGGCCTCGGCGGCTCGCGTTCATCACCAACAACGGCAAGCCCGGCTGCAGGCCCGCCACCCTGACGAATCGGCGCTGGCGGCTCGCACTCTGGCCAACAAAGCATCAGTTGCCAGCGCGGCGCAAAGCGATGCCGCCACCAGGCAGCACGTGATTGCCGACGCACTCGCCCGGGCTCGGGCCCGGCGCAACAAGGGCAACTCATGAACGCCGCCAAGCGCGCCCAGATCTTCGCCCGCCTGCAAGCCGCCAACCCGGCACCCACCACCGAGTTGCTTTACGACAGCACATTCCAGCTATTGATTGCCGTCATGCTCTCGGCGCAGGCCACTGACAAATCGGTGAATCTGGCCACACGGCGGTTTTTCCCCGATCACGGCACTCCGGCCGGCCTGCTGGCCCTGGGCGAGGCCGGCCTGGCCGATCTGATCAAAACCATAGGCCTGTACAAAACCAAGGCCAAAAACGTCATTAAAACCTGCGGGATCCTGCTTGAACAGCATCAGGGCCAGGTGCCCGGCGATCGAACCGCCCTTGAAGCCTTGCCAGGGGTGGGCCGCAAAACGGCCAATGTGGTGCTCAACACGGCATTTGGCAAGCCAACCATTGCCGTCGACACGCACATTTTCCGGGTCGCCAACCGTACCGGCCTGGCTCCCGGAAAAAACGTGCTTCAGGTCGAACAAAAGCTGGAAAAGCTCATTCCCAAAGAGTACATTCTGAATGCCCATCATTGGCTGATCTTGCACGGTCGATACATATGTATAGCCCGCAAGCCGAAATGCCCGCAATGCGGAATTGCCGATTTGTGCGAATTCAAGGGCAAAACCCCAGCCCTATAAAATGAAATTCACTTAAGGGTTTTCCATAGACCTATGTAAAACCCCGATGGCATTTTGCCTGGGTGGAATGCATACTCGCGCCTATTCGAAAATAGTTTTCTATCAAACTGGCTGGCATGAGCGACTACATCCTAGAAACCAAAAACCTGGTCAAGGAATTCCGGGGCTTCGTCGCGGTAAGCGATGTCAATCTGCAAGTGAAGCGCGGTCATATCCATGCGTTGATCGGCCCCAATGGGGCAGGCAAAACCACCTGCTTCAACCTGCTCACGAAATTTCTCACTCCCACGTCGGGCAAAATCATTTTCTCCGACGTTGAAATCACTCATGAGCAGCCCGCTCAAATCGCGCGCCGCGGCATTATCCGCTCCTTCCAGATCTCCGCCGTATTCCCGCAACTGACCCTGCTCGAAAATGTGCGTATCGGCCTGCAGCGCACCACAGGGCTATCGTTTCATTTCTGGCGCAGCGACTCCTGCCTGAAGCGCCTGAACGATCGCGCCATGCACCTGCTCGATCAAGTCGATCTCGCCGATTTCGCCGACGAACACACCGTCAATCTACCCTACGGCCGCAAACGAGCGCTTGAAATCGCCACCACGCTGGCCATGGAACCCGAACTCATGCTGCTCGACGAGCCCACCCAGGGAATGGGGCACGAAGACGTCGACCGCGTTACGCAACTGATCAAGAAAGTCAGCGCGGGCCGCACTATTCTCATGGTTGAACATAATATGAATGTCGTTTCTTCTATCGCCGACGAAATCACTGTGCTGGCGCGCGGCGCGGTGCTGGCCGAAGGAAACTATCAGCAGGTATCGAGTAATCCAGCCGTAATGGAAGCCTATATGGGCTCCACCGAGGTCGCACTCGAAGGAGCGCACGGATGAGCACCCACGCACTCGAGATTTCCGACCTGCATGCCTGGTACGGCGAATCCCATGTACTGCATGGCGTCAACCTGACCGTCCATCAGGGCGAGGTGGTAACGCTGCTGGGCCGCAACGGTTCGGGCCGTACCACCACGCTGCGGGCCATGCTTGGGCTGACCGGCTCGCGCAAAGGCTCCATCCGCATTCGCGGCACCGAGTCGATCAATCTTCCCACCTACAAAATCGCCCATCTGGGCATAGGCTATTGCCCCGAAGAGCGCGGCATTTTCGCCGGCCTGTCCTGCGAAGAAAACCTCCTGCTGCCCCCCACGGTCGGAGACACCCTGGGCGGCGGCATGTCGCTGGCCGAAATCTACGAAATGTTCCCCAACCTGCAGGAACGCCGGTATTCGCCCGGCACCCGCCTGTCGGGAGGAGAGCAGCAAATGCTGGCGGTTGCCCGAATTCTGCGCACCGGCGCCAATCTGCTTTTGCTCGACGAAATTTCCGAAGGGCTCGCGCCGGTCATAGTCCAGGCCCTGGCCCGCATGATCAAGATCCTCAAGGGAAAGGGCTACACCATCATCATGGTGGAACAGAATTTCCGTTTTGCGGCGCCTTTGGCCGACCGCTTTTATGTCATGGAGCACGGCCAGATCGTAGAACAATTTAGTGCGGCTGAATTGCCAGCCAAACAAGACGTGCTTAACACGCTGCTCGGCGTTTAATCACAAAATACTGCCGGAGTACCCGGTATAACAATACAAAGGAGAGCCTTCAATGAAACTGCGTACACTATCCGCAGCCTTCGCCCTAGCAGGACTTAGCTTTACCGGGCTAAGCCACGCGGCAGGCATTTCTAACGACGTTATACGCATCGGCTTCATCACCGATATGTCGGGCGTCTACTCCGACATCGACGGCAAGGCCGGCGCCGATGCCATCCGCATGGCCATCGCCGACGCCGGCGGTGAAATCAACGGCAAGAAAATCGAACTGCTTGTTGCAGACCATCAAAACAAAGCCGACATCGGCTCCGCGACCGCACGTCAATGGTTCGACGAAAAACACCTGGACATGCTGGTGGGCGGCACCAACTCCGGCGTAAACCTGGCCATGGTCACGGTTGCGGCAGAAAAACACAAACCCATGTTCGCGGTCGGACCAGGCTCGTCCAACCTGACCAACGCCAGTTGCACACCCTATAGCATCCACTACGGCTACGACACGGTGGCGCTGGCCCGCGGCACCGCCAACCATATGGTTGCGCAAGGCGACAAGTCCTGGTTCTTCCTGACGGCCGACTATGCCTTCGGCCATTCCCTGCAGCGCGACGCCACCGCGGTTGTCAAGAAAGCCGGCGGCACAGTGGTAGGCAGCGTCGATGCGCCGCTCAGCACCACCGATTTCTCTTCGTATCTGCTGCAGGCTCAGTCCTCCAAGGCCAAGGTCCTGGCACTGGCCAATGCGGGCGGCGACTTCGTCAACTCGGTCAAGGCCGCCAAGGAATTCGGCATTACCAAAACCATGAAGCTGGCCGGCTTGCTGGTGTTCATCAACGATATCCACGCCCTGGGCCTGGAAGCGACTCAGGGCCTGTACCTGACCAGCGCCTGGTACTGGAACAAAGACGATGCATCGCGCAAATGGGCTCAGCGTTTCTACAAAGAAGAAAACCGCATGCCCTCGTACCTGCAAGCGGGCGACTACTCCGCCGTGTCGTTCTACCTGAAAGCTGTCAAGGCTACCGGTACCGACGATGGCGATACCATCATGAAATGGGTCAAATCGCACAAGGTCAATGACTTCTTCGCCGGCGACGGCTATGTGCGCGAAGACGGCACGCTGATACACGACATGTACCTGATGCAAGTCAAATCGCCGGCCGAATCCAAATCACCCTGGGATTACGTCAAACTGGTTAAAACCCTGCCAGGCGAGCAAATCTACACGACGCTGGCCGAATCAACCTGCAAACTCGTTAAAAAATAAAACTTTGTTATAAAAGATCTGCTTCCTGCCCTGCGGGGGGCAGATCTTTTATTAACCCGGGAATTTTGCATTTTGTCATGGATTTTTAACAAATATGACTGAAATATTCGGCATACCCATACAAGCGCTGCTGGGTCAGTTATTGCTGGGCTTAGTAAACGGTTCGTTTTACGCGGTACTTTCCCTTGGTCTGGCTGTTATATTCGGTCTGCTCAATGTCATCAATTTTGCTCACGGCGCGCTTTATATGCTGGGCGCCTTCGTCGCGTGGATGGGCTTGCAGTATCTGGGCCTGAATTACTGGGCCATGCTGATCATCGCGCCGATTATTGTCGGGCTGTTCGGCATTGTCATCGAACGCCTGCTCCTCAAACACTTGTACAAGCTCGATCATTTGTACGGCCTTTTGCTGACCTTCGGCCTGACACTGCTCATCGAAGGCCTTTTCCGCAGCCTTTATGGCGTTTCAGGACAGCCCTACGCCACTCCAAAGATTTTGCAAGGCGGCGTCAACCTCGGGTTCATGTACCTGCCCATTTATCGCGGCTGGGTTATCGTGGCCTCGCTGCTTGCATGCCTGGGAACCTGGCTGGTCATCGAAAAAACACGCCTTGGCGCCTTGCTGCGCGCGGGCACCGAAAATCCGAAACTGGTTGAGGCGTTCGGCGTCAACGTGCCCCTGGTCGTGACCCTGACCTTCGGATTCGGCGTCGGCCTCGCCGGATTCGCCGGCGTGCTGGCCGCCCCGATACTGCAGGTTTCTCCGCTAATGGGACAAAACCTGATCATCGTGGTTTTTGCCGTGGTGGTTATTGGCGGCATGGGCTCCATCCTCGGGTCTATCGTCACCGGTCTGGCTTTGGGCATTATCGAAGGCCTCACCAAAGTGTTCTGGCCCGAAGCATCCAACACGGTTGTCTTCATCATCATGGTCATTGTGCTGTTGGTGCGCCCCGCAGGCCTGTTCGGGAAAGAGAAATGAATCGTAAACTAATCGCGTATCTGCTGGCCGTAGTCATTATTGCCCTGCTGCCGGCAATGGGCGCCTACCCCATCTTCGTCATGAAGGTATTGTGCTACGCCTTGTTCGCCTGCGCCTTCAACCTGCTGCTGGGCTACACCGGCCTGCTTTCCTTCGGCCATGCCGCCTTCCTGGGCGGAGCCGCCTACGCCGCGGGTTATGCCCTGACGGCATGGGGCATGCCAACCCTGGCGGGGCTGATATTCGGCACTGCCGTGGCTGCCGTCATGGGGCTGGTCATGGGCTTACTGGCAATTCGCCGCAGCGGCATTTACTTCGCCATGATTACCCTGGCCATGGCGCAAATGGTGTTCTTCTTCTTTCTTCAAGCCCATTTCACGGGTGGTGAAGACGGCTTGCAAAGCATCCCCCGCGGCACCCTGTTCGGCCTCGATCTCAGCAACGACCTGAACCTTTACTATGTGGTCCTGGCCATCTTCATATTCGGCTATGCCCTGATCTGGCGCGCAATCAACTCCCCTTTCGGCCAAGTGCTGAAAGCCATCCGCGAAAACGAACCCCGCGCCATTTCGCTGGGCTACAACGTCAACAGCTTCAAGCTGCTGGCGTTCGTGCTGTCGGCGACCCTGGCCGGCCTGGCCGGCGCAACCAAGGCCCTCGTATTCGTCTCGGCCACCTTGTCGGATGCCACTTGGGGCATGTCCGGCCTGGTCATACTCATGACCCTCATCGGCGGCCTGGGTACCTTTACCGGGCCGGTATTGGGAGCCTTTATCGTAGTCCTGCTCGAGAACAAAGTCGGCGAATTCGGCCGCTTTCTGGCACAGACCACCGGCATACATGGGTTTCAGGCGCTCGGCGAATCGGTCACCATAGTCATCGGCCTGATTTTCATTATCTGCGTAATGGCTTTCCGGCGCGGCATCGTAGGCGAAGTGCTCCACCATTTCCGGCCCAAAAAAGCCTCAACCGAAAGCCCATAACGGCCCGGCGACGCCGATCCCCTCATTGTTGCGCTGGCCCGTGATCAAAAAAACGTCAGCCTACTACCGTACAAAAAACTCCAATGCGAGCGGGGGTGGCGGCCCAGGCAGGGTGAGCGAGCTTGAGTCCGCCGCGGCCGCAGCC